>JAYVIT010000132.1:0-11110 GCA_043769965.1 Saprospiraceae bacterium | reverse complement strand
ACTCGACATTGCACCAAAATCATATCCCAAAGGACATGAACAAATATTTAAAGCTATGTATGCATTGGATCTTGAATCTTTGACTTCGCGCAAACAGGCTGATGAACAATTGCAAGAATTAATTCCGGACTACACTGTCCGTCAGTTTATCTTAAAAAATCTGGATCGCGACAAAGATGGAAAGTTTATGTGGAAAATGAATCTCGACGCTATTTATAAAAATTACGATGAGATCAATAAAGAAATTATTTTGAATGAATCGATTTTGAATGAAATCCTTTTTGTTAAAGGCAGTTTGTCAAAATATATTCTCGATGAAGATGAAATAAAAATCAAAGCGTCTTTACCAAATGCAAAATTTCAACAAGTTGAAGGTGCAGGTCATTGGATACATGCAGACAAACCGAAAGAATTATTGGAAATCATAAATCAATTTTTACTAAATAAATAGAAAATAAAATGGAATTAAAAAATGCGAAAGTCCTAATCACTGGTGGGAGCCAGGGCATTGGACTAGAAACTACAAGATTACTTATCAGCAAAGGAGCTCAGGTAGCAATTTGCGGTAGGGATAAAGTCAAATTGGAAAAAGCCGCAGTTGAAACAGGAGCCTTTCCGATTCATGCCGATGTAAGCAATGAAAATGAAGTCATCAATATGATTCAACAAGTAATAGAGAAATGGGATGACTTCAATGTATTAATCAATAATGCCGGGTACGGATATTTCAGTTTGCTGGAGAATATCGATATTGCCGCATTTAAAAAATTACTGGATACCAATTTAATTGGTGCAACTTTGTGTGCGCGGGAAGCAGCAAAGCATTTTATGAAAAAGAATTACGGCAATATCATCAACATCGCATCTACTGCCGCCAAATCAGGATTTCAAAATGGAACTGCATATTGCGCTAGCAAATTTGCTTTAACGGCATTGACAGAATGTTGGAGATCTGAGTTGAGAAAATTCAATATCCGCGTAATGCAAATCAATCCAAGCGAAGTTCAAACCAATTTTGTGATCAACAGCGGACGTGAAGCCAGAGCATTCAACCCTAGCAAATTACAAGCTGGCGAAATAGCCCATGGCATTGCCAGCATGCTTGAAATGAATGACCGCGGTTTTATAACCGAACTTACAGTGTTTGCTACAAATCCACAACCATAACAAAAATTGTTACGAGCAAAAAAATCATACGGCCAGCATTTTTTAAATCAAAAAACAGTTCTTCAAAAAATTGCAGATTTGATATTGAAACATGATTTCCCAAATCTTTTGGAAATTGGTCCTGGCAAAGGAGCACTCACAGAATATTTATTAAAAGCAAATCGTAATTTTAGAGCTATTGAGTTGGAGCATGATATGCAGGATTATCTAATGCATCATCAGATTCTAACTGAAACTCAATTAATCCGAGCAGATGTTTTGAAAACTGATTTTTCAGAATGCTTTAACCGGGAACCATTTTTGTTGTGTGGCAATTTTCCATACAACATTTCTTCGCAGATTCTAATCAAGACTTTACAAAATGCAAATCTCATTCCTGTGATGATCGGTATGTTTCAAAAAGAAGTAGTAATGAGAATTATTTCTGAACCCAACACAAAAGAGTATGGGACGCTCAGCGTCATGACACAACTCATGTATGATGGTAAAAAGAGTTTTGATATTCATCCATCTGCATTCACTCCTCCTCCAAAAGTGACTTCTTCTGTTTTGGAACTGAAACGCAAAGTTGATTTTCTTCCAGTCGAACATTTTAAACGCATACAAAAATTAGTCCGGACATCATTTCAATTCAGAAGAAAAACATTGCGGAATAATTTAAAATCATTTGTTGAGGATCCAACTTTATTATCTGATTCCTATTTCGATCAAAGGGCAGAAGATTTAAGTCCGGCGGATTATTTGAAATTGTTGGAGCGAATTGAAGGTGAGATATGAACTAGGAGAAATTAACTGTGCCCGCCTGCTCCTGCAGGAGATCAGAGATTTAATTATTTTATATTATTGAGGAGGATTGTTGGAAATTGTAATTTAATCTTCAGAAATTAAATTGCCATTAGGGCTTTGCTTTTTGATGTAAACGTTATTATCAGTACAATCAACACAAAGCCCTACTTACACTTGCAAAATAGTATTCATAATTTACTGCATCATGATTCTGCTAAGCGTATAATCTCTTCCATCGCAACATGGTGCACTCATAAACATGGTTTCACTATTTACAAACTCAATGAATTTCTCAATGTCAGTATTTGGCATCTGAAATTGGTCTGAATTAAAGTTGATCCTCAGTACATCTTCATTTTGTATTTCAATAACAATTTTACCTAATTTGATGACTTCTCCATTCATTTTGAAAATGAATCTTCCAATTGGCAAGATTTCAACACTCTGAAAATCGAAATCCCTTCCCTTGCTACCATATCTATCACTGACTTCGCTTAACTTCCATGATCCGTAAATTTGCAAATGCGAAGGAATAAATATTTCTGTAGAGTAATATTTATTTTGATCCTGAATATTCAATTCCTCTTTCATACATGAATAGATTGTGAAGCATAGCAGCATCAGGCAGAAACCAATTTTGATTGTCGTTTTCATAATTTTGTTTTTTAGGTTAATTAATAAAACACCCATCTTCAGACCACTAAATAATATACAATAAACACTGACAACTTAACTGACCGGGTATTTGTAATTCTTTAATAAAAATCAAGAGACCTGGTATTAATATAATACAAAGCTATTATAGTAACCAGTAAAGACTGTTACAGTATTTCAGATATTAGTTACATCATTAACACCTTTTCTGCTGAAATCGTGAAAAAAATGTTGAAATGAAGAACAATGAAATGAGATGAACTATCCCAAAGGCCCGCCTGACCGGACGGGCAGGGATCTCTATGGGATGAGATCAGAGTTTTAATAATTTTTCAGACAATTTAAATTTGGTGTACTATTTGAAATTGTTGGAAAGGGCAAAGGGTTGAAAATAAATTTTGATTTAAAATATCATCACAAGGATTGATTTGAATTTATTCTTCTATGAATATTTGTCTTTGATTGCTTGTATATCAGCGAAGGCGATGTTATAAAATTACGCCCCTTCAGGGCTGGACATTGATGTATTCATAAGATAGGGCGTTGCCCTATCTTATATAATTTCGCCCTTTCAGGGCTAATCGAAAACATGTTTTTCACTTGTTTAATTGTTAAAGCCCTGAAAGCCCGCCTGCCGGCATGGCAGGGGCGTAATAATATAGCGCTGGGCACCGCCCATCGTAAATTAAAACCAAGCATCCTCAGCCCTGAAAGGGCGACATTAAAATATCATTCTAAGAAATACTGAATATTCAAGAAATAGATTGTTCATCAAATGTGAAATTCATTTACATTTTAAATTCAAACTGCAATGCAAAAGTAATATTTACAGGTTTGCTATTATGAACCCCAGGCTCCCATTTTGGAAAGATATGAATGATTCTCAATGCTTCATTATCGCAATCTTTGGTTAGTGAAGTAATTATTTTGGGACAAATCACATAACCATTTTTATCTACAATAAATCGAATCTTGACATTGCCTACAGTCTTATTCAGTTTTGCTGATTCAGGATATATCAAATTAGCTTTTATAAATGAATCGATGGCTTCATTCCTTCCAAGATACGCCGGCATCTTTTCAACAAATGTGAAAGGCAATTCATCCAAATCACATTCTGCTGCTACATAATCCTGGCATTTTGTGCAACTATTTAAAAAAATAATAGACCACATCAGGATCCATAATTTAATGAATCTTTTCATACTTATTTTCTGATCTATCAATTAATGCAATTTAAATCTGATTGGCAAAGTAAAAGCTACTTTCACATCTTTCCCATTATGATGTCCAGGAATCCACTTTGGCATTACACTCAAAATTCTCAATGCTTCCTTATCACAATCAGGAGATATTCCTCTCACAACATACGGAGAAATCAGATTGCCATATTTATCAACAACAAATTGAACAACAACGGTACCTTCAATTTTATTAATTCTGGCTGAATTAGGATAGGCCAAATTGTTTTTGATAAATGTTATCATCGCGCTATCTCCCCCAGGAAAAGAGGGCATTTTTTCTACAAATACAAAAGGTTCTACTTTAAATTTATTTTTAGTAGAATCGATATTCTGAGATTTAATATGGTATGATAAGGAAAGAATTAGTAATAGAGAGATTGATGATCTGAAAAATAGTTTCATAACAACATTATTTTAGTATTCATTAAGGTAATTTGATTTATTAGTTAATCCTATTCCAATAAAACAATAATCATCTAAACTTAGAATTAAAAATCTCATCAATCATAACTCCTACTTCAATTCCCCAACTTCAAAACTTGACTTCGCGCCTGGTCTATGGTCGATTCTGAATCCAAAGGGTCTTACTTTAGTTACAAAATTAGTTTTTGCGGTGCCGGTATGTGTTCCATCAGAAATTAAAAATTCAAGTTGATTTAATTTATCACCATCATATTTCGCAACCGGAAATGCAAGATGTATGCCTTTTGATTCGAGAACCATGCTGATCGAATCTAATAATGATCTCGACATCACTCTGCCGAAATGAACTTCGACGTAATCATTTTCAATGATGATCTTGTGTGGTTTGTAAGAGGGATTGCATGCTATAAGAAACAGCAGTATTGAATAGATAAAATATTTCATATGGTGAAGATAAGAATTATTTTTCATTCAAGTATCTCCCTAAATTGAATTTCTAAGCTGATAATCTAAATTTGACTTTAGTCAAAGGAAAAATTAATCATAGCATTGGATCAATTAATTATAAATTTTCTTACAATTGATTTCAATCAATTGTTTCCAAAGGCAGAATTAAAAATGAATTGATGAAAAAGAAGTAACTGGAAAATTAACAATTGAAATCTGGCCGTCAATTACAATTGATTAAAATCAATTGTAATTATTGTGATAGTACAATACCATCTATTATTCTAAAAGAAGTTTCTACAATTGACTAAAGTCAAGGATGATTGGTGTCCAAGCGAGGTTGAAGCGAGACGCCCACCTGCTTGTCGGGCAGGCATCAACCAACAACCAAAGCTCAAACCTGCCAGAAGCCTCTCCGCTGGCGTCCCTGCTTAAAGCTTCTGAACAAGTTTGAATTTATTTTGGAAGAACTTGAAGCGGGACGCTCCAAGCAACAACATTAGCTCTATGTTTACTCCAGTTAGTGTGGTTGGTTGGAGCGTCCCGCTTCAACCTTACGCAAGCTTTTGTTTCACCTCAGTAATCTCAACTGCTTCGATTATATCTCCTTCTTTGATGTCATTGAAATTTTTGATAGAAATACCACACTCCATGTGATCTTTCACTTCTTTGACATCGTCTTTGAATCGCTTTAATGCTGCCAATTCTGCTGTTGCTCCTTCGCGGTTTGGATAAACTACGATACCATTACGTATGATACGCACAGGACTATTTCTCATAATCTTTCCATCGATTACCATACAACCTGCAACCGTTCCAATTTTGGATATTTTGAATATTTCTCTTACTTCTGCCTGACCGATGATCTTTTCAACTTTGGTTGGTTCCAACATTCCTTCCATAGCCATTTTAATTTCATCGATGGCTTCGTAAATAATGGAATACATTTTTATTTCTACACCTTCTTTTTCTGCCAAAGACCTCGCACTTGGTGATGGTCTTACCTGGAATCCTATGATGATTGCATCAGACGCAGAGGCAAGAAGAACATCGGATTCAACAATCTGTCCAACTGCTTTGTGTATGACACTTACTTTTATAGATTCAACAGATAGTTTGATCAAACTATCAGATAGTGCTTCAACAGAACCATCCACATCACCTTTCACAATTAATTTTAATTCTTTGAAATTACCCAATGCAAGTCGACGTCCAACTTCATCTAATGAAATTCGTTTCGATGCACGGTTTGCTTGTTCTCTATTAATTTGCGCACGTTTACCTGCCAATAATCTTGCTTCACCTTCATCTTCCATCTCCTTAAACTTTTCACCTGCAGTTGGTGCGCCTTGCAAACCAAGCACCAATACTGGAGTTGATGGTCCGGCTTCTTTTAGTTTTTTACCTTTCTCATTAAACATGGCCTTTACTCTTCCTGCATGATCACCAGCTAGAATGATATCTCCATTATTCAATGTACCATTTTGTACGAGCAACTTGGTGACATAACCACGACCTTTATCTAATGATGCTTCGATTACAGTACCAATAGCCATCTTGTGAGGATTCGCTTTTAGATTTAATACTTCTGCTTCGAGAAGAATTTTTTCCAAAAGATGATCAATACCAACTCCGGTTTTAGCTGATATGTCTTGAGACTGATATTTTCCACCCCATTCTTCAACAAGAAGATTCATTTGAGATAATTCATTTTTAATACGTTCAGCATCCGCTCCGGGTTTATCGATTTTATTAATCGCAAAAACCATTGGAACATTAGCAGCTTGTGCGTGACTGATGGCTTCCTTAGTTTGAGGCATGATCCTGTCATCCGCAGCAATGATGATGACTGCAACATCCGTGACTTTGGCTCCACGAGCTCTCATCGCAGTAAATGCTTCGTGACCTGGTGTATCCAGGAATGTGATCTTCTTGTTATCTTTTCCAACCACAACTTCATAAGCTCCGATATGCTGTGTGATACCACCAGCCTCACCGGAAACTACATTTGCAGATCGAATATAATCGAGCAATGATGTTTTACCATGATCCACGTGTCCCATTACAGTTACAATCGGTGCGCGTTCTTCCAATTCTTCCGGATCATCTTCTACCACTTCTTCATCTTCGGAAACTTCTTCAGCACTGATGAATTCAATTTTTTGTCCGAATTCTTCGGATAGTATTTCTATTACTTCTGCATCGAGTCTTTGATTTATGGAAACAATGATTCCCATATTCATACAAGTTGTGATCACATCAGTTACCTGTATGTCCATCAAACTTGCAAGTTCAGATACAGTAACAAACTCTGTAAGTTGAATGACTGATTTATCTTGTGTAGATTGTTTTGCTTCTTCTTTTTCGCGCATTTCTTCGCGCTTGTCTCTACGGATCTTCTGGCGTTTGTTTTTACCACCCATGTTCAGACGGGCCATGGTTGCCTTGATCTGATCCTCGATTTCTTTTTGCGTGACTTCTTTTACTGCATCTTCACTTCTTCTTGGTCCACGGTTTTTATCATCCGGTTGGAATTCAACGGTATTGACTTTTTTGCGTTTGCGTTTGCGTTTCTTTTTATCCGCTTCAGATTCAGTTGAAACATTTCGAGAAGGTCCTGGACCACCAGCTGAAGCAGCTGGTTTCTTAGGTTCTTCTTTTTTCTTGGGTTGCTCTTTAAATTTATTGGTATCTATTTTACCCAATATTTTTAATCCTTTCAATTGAGGAGCTTCTATTCTTGTAATTTCTTCTTCAACAACTTCCTCTTCTACAACTTCTTCAACTTTAGGAATAACTACTTCTTCTTCTTCTTTTTTAGTTTTCTTTTTTGTTTTTGATTCTGGTTTTTCCAGATCAATTTTTCCGATTACAGTAAGTTTAGGTTTTTGTTCCTCTTCCACTTTCGCTGTGATCACTGCTTCCACTTTAGGTTCCGGCTTTTCTTTTACAGCTGCTGGTGGTGCTGCATGAGTGGAATCACCAAATAAGTTTACAGAAACCTTTGCTTTTTCTTTTTGCGTAATGACAGCTGCAGCTACTTTTTGCAGTTGATCAGCTTGTTCTTTTTCCTTGATAGAACCCTGAAACTCTTTGGTCAATTCAGCATACATTTCATCAGTCACTTTAGCTGTAGGCTTATTGTCAATTTCAAAGCCTTTCTTCTGCAAGTGCTCGACGATGGTGCTTAGACCAACGTTCAATTCTGTCGCTACTTTTACTAATAATTTCATTCAATGATATTACAAAAAATATTCTTTGCTCTTAGGATCAATCTTTTTTCAATTCTTCATCAAGTACCCTAATCACATCTTGTACGGTTTCTTCTTCAAGGTCAGTTCTACGAACGAGCTCTTCCACACTGAGATTTAATACACTTCTCGCTGTATCGCAACCAATTTTCTTGAAAGCATTAATTACCCATTCTTCAATTTCATCTGTGAATTCGTCCAGATCAACGTCATCAATTTCACCTTCTTCCTGATCTCGGTACACATCGATTTCATAACCTGTCAACTTAGATGCCAATTTTATATTAGCTCCACCTTTTCCAATTGCAAGTGACAACTGATCTGCTTTTAAATAGACATTCGCCTTTTTATTTACATCATCCAGTTCAATAGTACTGATCTTTGCAGGGGTCAATGCACGCTGAATATATAGATTGAGGTTGTTGGTAAAATTTACGATATCAATATTTTCATTTCGAAGTTCTCTGACTATACCATGAATACGACTACCTTTCATACCCACGCAAGCACCAACCGGATCAATACGATCATCAAATGATTCCACTGCAACTTTTGCGCGTTCACCAGGAATTCGTACAATTTTTCGAATAACAATCAGTCCATCTTCGATTTCTGGAACTTCCTGCTCCATGAGTCTTTGAAGGAAAGCACTATCTGTTCGAGAAAGTGTAATTAATGGCAAACCATTTTTGAGTTCCACTTTTCTAATAACCGATCTTACGATATCTCCTTTTCTAAAATGATCACCACGTATTGTTTCTGTCTTTGGCAAAATCAATTCATTGTTGGTTGCATCATCGATTATTAGAAATTCCTTTTTCAAAACCTGGTTTACTTCACCGATTACCATTTCTCCTTCGCGTTCGCTGTATCTACGAAATACGTCGTCTTTTTCAAGTTCCATTACACGAGACACCAAAGTCTGTCTTGCAGCCATAATTGCTCTGCGGCCAAAGTCATCCAGCTCCAATTGTTCATAACATTCCTGTCCTACTTCATAATCTTCATCAATTGACATCGCTTCAGAGATAGCAATTTCCTTAAGGTCATCAGTCACCTCACCATCGGGTACGATCTTTCGAATTCGCCAGATTTCAAGGTCACCCTTTTGTGTATTGACGATCACATTAAAGTTTTCATCCGAACCATATTTTTTGCGGATAAGGGAACGAAAGACGTCTTCCAATACCCTCATCATGGTGGGTCGGTCAATATTTTTGCCGGCCTTAAATTCTGCAAAAGTTTCTACAAGTTTCATCTTGCTTAGATTTTTATGACAATTTTTGCTTCTTTAATTGAACTGTATGGTAATTGAGTTTCAATGATTTCCTTAATTTTCTTTTTGCCTTCTTTCCTGATCTCTTCTCTTGACAGGGTAACACCTAGTTCATTTACGTCGATGATACTTCCTGTTATTTCAGAATCATCTGAAAGTTTTACCTGAAGTTCCCTGCCAATGTTTTTAAGATATTGCCTCGGAAAAATTAAAGGCCTATCTATACCTGGAGACGAAACTTCTAAAACATAATCTGCTCCAAACCAGGAAGTTTCATCAAAAACAGACTCTAAATATCGGCTAATTTTCTGGCATTTTTCAAAATTTACTCCGCTATCAGCATCAATAAAGACCTGAATATTTTTATTATGCTGTTCAAAGGATACCAGAAAACAATCCAGAAAGCCTTCTTCCCGGAACTTCTCTGTCAACAAATTTTGAATTTCTTCCGAATGCATGGCCGAACTTCTTAAAACAAAAAGAGGGAACTTCCGTCCCCTCCCTTAGAAAGCGGTGCGAAGATAACTCATTTTCAAATGATTTGCAAGGAATTCCAGGCTATTGAAGCTCTAAAACAATGCGTGGCAGATGGCGTTTCTCTATATTTGAGGAATTATGCCACTAGACATTACAGCAAAAGATACCCTGCTTCACCGGGCCCTGAATTCAGAATTCCTTACAGCGGAAGAGGGTTTGGTTTTGTTTGAAAAGGCGCCAACTGCCGAACTGATGAATGTAGCCCAACAGTTAAGGCGCCAAAGGGTGCCTGGGGATACAGTGACCTGGATCATTGACCGGAATTCCAATACCACCAATGTCTGCGTTGCCAATTGCAAATTCTGCAATTTCTATAGGCCACCTGGACATGAAGAATCCTACATTACAAGCATTGAAGAATACAAACAAAAGATAGAAGAAACTTTCCGATTTGGTGGTGAACAACTGTTATTGCAAGGCGGCCATCATCCGGATCTGGGTTTGGCTTTTTATTGCAATTTATTCAGAGAACTAAAAGCCTTATATCCAAGATTGAAACTTCATGCACTTGGACCTCCGGAAGTGGCTCATATTACAAAATTGGAAAAGTCCACCCATCATGAAGTTTTGAAAGCTTTAAAGGAGTCCGGACTTGATTCTTTGCCTGGAGCAGGAGCCGAAATTCTTTCAGACCGAGTCAGACGATTGGTAAGCAAAGGGAAATGTGGCGCAAAGGAATGGCTGGATATCATGCGAGCCGCTCATCAACTGGATCTTACCACTTCTGCAACCATGATGTTTGGACATGTTGAAACAAACATGGAGAGAATGGAACATTTAGTTTCCATCCGAGAGGTTCAATCTGAAAAACCAAAACGTGCAAAGGGATTTATCGCATTTATTTCCTGGCCATTTCAGGATGAAGGGACCATGTTGAAAAGATTAAAACGAGCATACAATGAATGTACCGCTGATGAATACATCCGTATGGTCGCCGTGTCAAGAATAATGTTGCCGAATATTACCAACATACAAGCATCGTGGTTGACTGTAGGAAAACAAACGGCACAACTATGTTTACATGGAGGAGCGAATGATTTTGGTAGCATCATGATTGAAGAGAATGTAGTTTCTGCTGCAGGAGCTGCCCATCGTTTCACTACTACTGGTATTCAAAAAGCAATTCGCGAAGCAGGATTTATTCCACAACTTCGCAATCAACAATATGAATTTATTTCATTGCCAGTTGAAAGTGTTGATCAGCAATTAGATCACAGTAAGATGTTGGTGGATTGAGAAGGTAGGCTGTAGGCTGTAGGCTGTAGGCTGTAGGCTGTAGGCTGTAGGCTGTAGGCTGTAGGCTGTAGGCTGTAGGCTGTAGGCTG
>JAYVIT010000131.1:0-8829 GCA_043769965.1 Saprospiraceae bacterium | reverse complement strand
GATCATAAAGTGGAACGGATTTCAATGAAAGTTGGCGCACTTACCAAAATGTCAAAATACCCGCATTTTTATGGATTCACCTGGAGCCCAATTGGTGTTGCAACAGAATACGTGAAAGATGCCATTGTCATTCGCGAAGGAATGAAGACTACTATTCCATCTTTATCCGAGACAACTACTCTTATTATTGATGGCATTCAATATGAAGATGACTATACAAGTGGTGGTGCAGCGGACCTTCCCGATTATTTTTCAGGACGTGTGCGATTTTTGGATTACAAAACCATTCGATATCCGGGACATTATCATTGGGTAAGAAATCAATTGTCGGAGATCGAACAAAACGACAATAAAGAATTAGCACTATTGAGGAAAATGATGGAAGAAATTCCACTTGCAGAAGATGATGTCATCATACTTTACATCAGTGTACTCGGTTATGATCCAGATAATGCATTGAGAATTAAAGAACGTAGTCTTAGAATTGAACCAACTTTTATCGGTAGTCATAAACTAAAAGCAATTCAAACTGCGACTGCTGCGCCAATGCTTGAAGCTGCTAGAATGTTATTGACAGGCAAATACAAAGGACCAATGCTTCAATCTCAAATTAATACTCAGGAATTTTTGCAAGGATCATTTGTTCAAATGGTGTTTAATCAGAAAAAACATAGAGAGTTTGTTTAATTAATTACGTCCACCTGACTGGATGGGTAGGAATTATTTTTTTTAAACAATTAAACAATTAAACAATTAAACAATTAAACAATTAAACAATTAAACAATTTAGCTCTTCACTCCTAACTTCTTCACATGACTGAATTACAAATTTTAAAAGGTGGAGAATTTCTCATTAAGGATACAGATTACTTAATGAATTTTACTCCTGAAGATCTTTCAGACGATCAGCAAATCATCCGACAATCCGTAAGAGATTTTGTTGAACGAGAAGTCTGGCCCAAAGGAAATATTTTAAAGGAACAGGTTGGACTTCTTGAACAAGCAGCATCTTTGGGTTTGTTGTCTGCACATATTCCGGAAGAATATGGAGGCTCTCCTCTGGATACCTATAGTAACACTTTAATATCTGAAGAACTCGGTAGAGGAGAACCCTCATTTAATACATCTTTAGCTGCGCATACCGGTATTGGTATGCTCCCGATTTTATATTTTGGTTCAGAAGAATTGAAAAAGAAATACCTGCCAGGCATGTGCAATGGTAGTATCAAAGCAGCTTATTGTCTTACAGAACCCGGTTCCGGTTCGGATGCTTTAGCTGCAAAGAGTCATGCAGAATTAAGTGCAGATGGATCTCACTATATTTTGAATGGACAAAAAATGTGGATCAGCAATGCCGGATTTGCAGATCTGTTAATTGTTTTTGTTCAGATCGATGGAAATAAATTTACAGGTTTTGTTGTCGAAAAAAAATCAAGTGGAATTAGTTTAGGAGATGAAGAGCATAAACTTGGAATCATGGGATCATCAACCCGTCAGGTTTTTTTTGAAAATGTAAATGTTCCAATCGGAAATATTCTTGGAGAAATAGGCAAAGGACATTTGATTGCATTTAATGTATTGAACATAGGACGGTATAAGTTGGGAACGATGTGTATGGGTGGCGCAAAAAAATCCATTAACATCGGAATAAAATATGCAAATGAGCGAATTCAATTTGGGCATCCCATTTCAAGTTTTGGTGCCATTCAATATAAACTCGCAGAATCAGCTATACGAACTTTTGCTTTAGAATCAACTGTCTATAGGGTCGCAGATCTCATGGAAGATAAAAAAATCGAGATGATGAAATCCAATATGGATTATGCGACGGCTACACGAGTTGCGGCTGAGGAGTATGCTGTTGAATGTGCAATAATAAAAATAAGTGGTTCGGAAATTATTGATTACATCGTTGACGAGTTAGTTCAGATTCACGGAGGTTACGGTTATAGTGAGGAGTTTGCTCCAGCACGTGCATATAGAGATTCGAGAATAAATAGAATTTATGAAGGCACGAATGAAATCAATCGCATGCTTATTATCAATATGATACTCAGGCGAACCATGAAAGGTGAACTGGACTTAGTAGGCCCAGCATGGGAAGTTCAGAAAGAGTTGACTGGTTTACCGGATATGAAAATACCAGAAGGATCTTATGGAATGGAAATCCGATCGATTAAAGATTATCGCAAAATGGTATTAATGGTTTCTGGTGCTGCGGTGAAATATCAAATGGATGGAAAACACGATCTAAAAAATCAACAGGAAATATTGATCAATGTAGCCGATATGATTATTGATTTATATCTGGCTGAATCCATTTTATTGAGACTTCAAAAACTAAAAGAAAAAAACGAGACCGAACATTTGGCAGAATTTGAAGCGATGATGAGTGTTTTTTTCTGGGATGCGCAATCGCGTTTGGTTAAAAATGGTCAGGATGCACTTGCTTCTTTTGCACTGGGTGATGAATTGCGAATCATGTTATTGGGTGTAAAGCGCTTTGCCCGTTATGAACCGGTTAATGTAAAAGAGAAAAGAAGAATTATTGCAACAAAATTATCGGAAGCGGGGGAGTATTGTTTTTAAAATCATCCTTGAGCTCTTCGTGGTTTTATTTATTTAACCACGAAGAACGCAAAGATTACATTTGAATAATTTTTGGGTTTAGGGGATTAGGGACTTAAGGGGTAAGGTTCTTCAGTTTATTAAATGCTTAGAGTTGTTTAAGTTAAAAATTAATTCGTAATAATTATTTTACTATACAAAATATCAAAATCATTGACTCATTCCTAATGTCCTAAACCCCTAAACCCCTAATTCCCTAATTTTATTTAATAAACTTGCGGATATGCTCATCTACTGATGCAACACAATCATTCCAGCTTTTCCAGAAGTTATCATATGATCCTGCGCCGTGTAAAGTTTCAAAATCTTCTTTAAATTTTAAATCAACATCAAACTCAGCATAATGATCAAAGCTATATACAATAGCTGCGTCTTTTCCTTTTCCGTTCCATAAATCATTATAAAATACTCTCATGGAAAAAGAATATTTTTTTGTATCCCACAGCGCTTTCATTTTTTTCATAAGATCAGCAAATTGATATCTCATCCCTGGTTTGATATCCACTACCCAAACATCGACATGTGCGGGATTGTAGTTTGCGGGAGTATAAGAAAGTTCATCTTGCAATTTCCAGAGATAGCTTTCTCCGTATTCTTCAACATGGGCATCTACATTTTTATCCCAGTCTTCGTCGTGTTTTGCATCGCCATTAGGCTGATGATCAAGATCAGTGTAAGTCAATGGTCCCATAGACCAGATGTACCAACCATCGCTGCCCGTACCTTCCGTAATCATAGACAAGGTAGCTCTGTTTGGACCTGAACTGTGAAAGGCAGCATTATGCATTTTTACACCTGCTTCAAATTGTTTTTCATGTCCACGTTTTGGTTTCATGAAACTGTTATTGAACATTTGGTAAGTGGTCTTTGCTGTGCTTGTTTGGGCATCTACAAAGTTTGCCAGAAAACTCAAAGTCACTGCTAAAAATAAAATTTTCTTCATATACTTGTTTTAATGGTTAAGAAAGCTCAAAGTAAATAGGATTGTTGGAATTACAACATAAAATTTTAAATATGTTGAAGATTAATCTCAGAAACAATTTATTTGAATATAAAATTGAAATATTTGAAATTTATTTGTAAGCAATTGCTGCACTTGTGGGTCCGGTTAATGGAACAATAGAGGTTGAATTGAATCCAGCGATTTTTACCCATTTGTTGAAATCGGAAAATGTATAGTCAAATCCTTTTCCGGTTTCAATCAACATGTTTAAACTCATCATTAATCCGAAAGCATTCTTATTGCGATCTTCATCTATGATGTTTTCAATTGCCACAAATGCCCCACCTTCTGGTAAAGCTTCATAGACCTTTTTAATTAATTTTATTTTATTTTCTTCGTCCCAGTCATGCAGAATGTTTCCCATAGTGATCACATCTGCTTTGGGTATAGGATCCTTAAAAAAATCGCCTGAAGCAGTCTTGACTTTGGATGAAAGTTGAAAATGATTAATGTTTGCCTGAGCTATTGGTTCTACCTGTGGAAGATCATACGATGTACAAGTCATGTGTGCTTGATTCATTGCAACCATGATGGATAATATTCCACTGGCACCACCTGCATCTACTAATGTTGTGTATTTTGAGAAATCAAATGATTTAGAAAAAGTGATAAAATTTCCCATTTGAATTCCACTCATTGCTTTCATAAATTCAGCAAGTCTTTCCTGAGATGAATAGAGAACTTCAAATAAATTTATACCTTCTTTTGCTTCGTTTTGAGGCAGACCGGTAAGTAATCCTTGTTCAAGATTCCCCCAGAACCCATATAATCTATTGTTGGCCATTTCCAAAATTCCTCCGATATAACTGGGTTTGTTTTTGTCGAGGAAGAAATTCGTATTGTCATTGTTTGAATAGTGAGCTGTTTCTAGCAAGCCTTCTCTTTTTAGAAAACCAAATGTGGTCAGTGTATCCAAAAAATCAAATACATGTCTTTCAGAACAATTAAAATGATAATGAGATTTGATCTCAGTTCCAGTCATTTTTTGTTTTTCCGCTAATTGCGTAAAGAGACCGACCTTAATTGCTGTCAATAAAATTTTAGACGGCCAGAAGCCCAGGCCAATTTGCATAATGCTTTCCGGAGAAACTGCCGGTCCATGATTTGAATTTTCCATATTGAATTAAGTTGTTTTTAAAAAAGCACAAGATAAAAAAGACGGTAATAAATTGAATTTAATAATTTAGGGTTTCCCATTATTACAAACGCATTTTCAAAATTTAATAGAGCCTTTGATTACAGTCAAAGGAATTTGTGGTGATTTAAAATCTGAATAAACAGCCACGTTAGATAAAAAAATAAATATTTTAAGTATAAAAAAGAACGAATAAAAAATTATGAATTGTTAGCTGGAGTATTTTTTTATAAAACTGCAAACTGCAAACTGCAAACTGCCAACTGTCAAACCGCCATCGGCACTTCCATCAATAAAAATTCCGCTTTTTCATTTGCAGTAATCATAATCTTGTTGACATCCCAGATTCCAAATCCATCGCGACCTGAAAGCTTTTGGTTTTCTATGCTTAGTTTGCCATTTAAAACAAATGCATAAATGCCATTGCCTTTTTTCTTTATGGTGTATTCTTTCGAAATTCCTTTGTCAAAAGAACCAAGATGAAACCAGGCATCCTGATGAATCCATACACCCGGATCTTTTGGATTAGGAGAGACAATTTGCTGTAATTTATTATGACGATCATTGAGGCTTAAAGTTATCTGATCGTATCTGGGTGTGACATTTTTTCGATTTGGGAAAACCCAAATTTGTAAAAATTTGGTAAGCTTATTTTTGTTCTTGTTGAATTCACTGTGTTGAATACCTGTCCCGGCACTCATTACCTGGATATCTCCATTTTTTATGATAGCTACATTTCCCATATTGTCTTTGTGTTCCAGATCACCTTCCAGTGGAATAGAAATGATTTCCATGTTGTCATGGGGATGGGTATTAAATCCCATTCCTGCTGCAACTGTATCGTCATTCAAGACGCGCAAAACACCAAAATGCATTCGTTCCGGATTATAGTAATTTGCAAAACTGAAAGTATGATAACTATTCAGCCAACCATGATCTGCATGACCACGGGTTTCCGCTTTATGTAAAATTGAATTTGCCATAATGTTCGAATTTGTATTTGGAATATGATTGAATCCCATGACCTCAAGTTCTTTGAGTTCATCGATATCATTTTTGATAATATTTCCGAATGCACTTGATGCAGCGAAAATTCCTGTACCCATCAAACCTTTTTTTAAAAAATCTCGTTTGTCCATGATGAATTAAATTAAAAATTAAAAATTAAAAATTACGAATGAAGTATATGAATCTTTTAGCAATAAAACAATTTAACAATACAATAATTTTCAACGCTCCGACAATTCCTTAAGTTTCACATTCATCGCTTCATATCCTGCCTTTACCTTAGTGTTTAATTGCTTTTTAAATAGCGGAACAAGAATACCAGAAAATAATTCTCCATGATGAAATCGGATTGTACCATTTCCTAGATTTTCCAAAATAAAATAATGTTCACCATCAAAAATTCCTGGAACTATGAGATGACCTTTCCAGCGAAATTCTATCATCTCATCACACTTAAGTACAGTGGGTTTGAAAGGCATATCCATGATGCTTACTTTGATTTTATTTCCGACTTCCACGGGACCTTTTATGTATTGGATAAAGGGATTCCAGTTTGGATAATTGTCAAAATCCGAAAATATTTTCCAGATTTTCTCTGGACTTGCCTGGATAATAATTTCCGTTTTTACTTCGTGAGCCATTCTGATTCGATTTACTATTTTTAATATGGAAAACAAACTATGTCCTTAATTTCAATTTGGCCAGAATCTTTGAAGAAGCAGAATCAGAAGTAGCCCCATATCCGGCCACCAAAATTCCCTTCAAACCGTGTTTAGATTCCAGAGCATATACTACCGCTTCATCTGCCGGATCTGTATCTCCCTCATATCTGTAAACCTGAACAATCTCGAAATCTTCTGCTTGAAATTTTCCTGTATGACAACTAATGCAATTTTCTTCCAAATTGAAATCAATCAGGAATCCTTCAGCTCTGAAAGCATTGATGGCTTCTGTTACTGTGCCATAATCGTAGGTTGGTTTCATGACGCAAAGATAAGAATAATATTTTGACCACCGACCACCGACCACCGACCAATGACGGTAAGAGGCAAGGATTAGAATATCTAATAATAGTAAACATTATAAATCTTTGAAGATATGCTGATTAACTTGGATAGTCGGTGGTCAATGGTCGGTTGTCGGCGGTCATATCATTATTCCTTCACCAATTTCCCATTCCAATAAACTTTATTATTGTTTTGCACCCTCACAAAATAAAGTCCTGGTTCAATTTGATCTAGTGAAAGATTCAAACGCAATTCACCGACAATTGCAATTGTCTGTAATATAAAACTGCCTGTTATATCGAACACTTTTATTATTGCTGATTCTGACAATGGTTTATTGAATTCCAGAATGGAATTGCCATTAGTAGGATTTGGATAGAGTCTGGCAGTGATAGGTATTAAAATGTCATTGGTTCCTACAGTTCCGATTCTTTCTATACAAATATCATCGATTCGCAACCATGATGTGAATGCTTTATCGAGTGTATTGTAATTGTTCCAAACACTTATGGTTAGTAAATCATAATTCTGAGTGGCTATCCATGGCGATGAAATATAACTCACCCAATTGCCGGATAAAACGGGCGATAAAAAAATCTCATCGCAATTTCCGGCAACACAAATGTCATAATCCAAATAAGTTATTGGTGAGACATGCGCTCTGAATCTCGCTTGTGCATTCGGATAAGGAGTGTTCAACCGTTTTCCACAAAAGCTTAGTTGGTAGATTCCACCTTGTTGAATATTCACTGCTTGCAAAATTCCTTCACCAACTGCCTGATTGCCCCACATCTGTATTGAAATAGAATCTTTACAGAAATCAGAATTGATAACCTGCGGTGACCAGGTCCATCTGGACCAAAATGCACTTGCGCCTGGAGCACCCATATCTCCAAGAATTGCACCTTGCTCGAATTGTCCATTCTTTATAATATTTCCTTTACAAGTATCATTCGGTTGATATGGAACTTTTATGTTTTTACAAATCGTGTCATTACAAACAACTATTGCATTGCCACCACTTACTATTAAGCAAACTGTATAATTTCCCAGACTACTATAAGTATGAACAGGATGTTGACTATTGCTTGTATTTCCATCACCGAAGTCCCAGGACCAGGATAATAAATTAAAATTGGAGTTGATTGTAGTTTGATCTGTAAACGAAAATGTGTTTCCATTTCCATTGTAATGAAAACTTGGAGACAACGAAACAACATCGCAACGGTCACCAGGTGTTGGAGGAATGATGATATCTCTGCAAATTGAATCGCGACAAACTTGTCCATTCAAAATTGAAGAGATAATAAGGCATACCACATAATTTCCAGGACTGGAATAAGTATGTATTGGATTTGGTGAATTACCGGTATTCGAATCTCCAAAGTCCCAATGCCAGGTTGAAATAGAATGTCCGGCTGCAATTGTACTAACATCAGTAAAAAAAACCATATTGCCATTGATGCTGAAATTAAATGCTGCAGACAAATCCAAATTATCGCAAGGATTGAATGGACAATAAATTTGTTTATCCTGATAAAGTTTGTTTGCCAGACTTGTAGTCGTCAAACTTTGTATTGTTATTGCATTTGCATTTCCCGAAATAACAACCGGTTGATGTTTGATGATATTTGTAACAACACTATGATAACACGATGAATTAGTTTGACCGAGAGTATCCGTTTTAATTGCAAGTATATCGTAGTTTGATTGACGGACAACTGGAATTGTAAAACTATGCCCGGTAATGAAATACTCATTTTTCTTTGTTGGTTCTACTCGATTGCCATGTGACGAAAATCCCATTTTAAATATTCTCGCCCAGTCAACTATTGAGCCATTAATATTCATGCGCATCAACAAACATTGACCGGTTTCAGGTGGATCAGATATTCCAGTTTCTTCTGCTTTACCTGTAAGAATTATTTTCTTATTTGCATCAATCTGGAAATGTGTTGAGAATTCCCGATAACTTGGCTGCATATCATAAGTATTGGCCCAAAGAAATGAACCAGATAGATCAGTGCTCATCAACATCACTTTCTTAG
>JAYVIT010000130.1:0-2849 GCA_043769965.1 Saprospiraceae bacterium | reverse complement strand
TTTGACTTCAGCACCCAAACAAATGTTTGAATTTAAAAACCAGGGTTCTTTACCCTTATCGGTTTCAATTATTCAATCTGGTAAAGAAACCTCTGTTGCCAACATTGATGTTTCAAATGGCTTGAAGATGAATGTTAACATTTTTAAAAAGAATCAAAGGAATGGAATTATCATTTCCGGAGACGAGATGACTGCATTGGTAACGATAACAAATCTAGGTGTTGCGGGGCGAATTGACAATATCGCTTTAACTGCGATTTTTCCTTCGGGTATTGAAATTGATAACAGAAGAATTGGTGGAATTGAAGATAAAAACGTGAAAATTAATTACCAGGATTTTAGAGATGATCGTGTACTAAATTATTTTGGATTGAATGCAGGAGAAACTATTTCCATAAATATACCATTGACTGCAGCATATGCAGGACAGTATATCTCTCCTATGATTGCTTGCGAAGCAATGTATGATCCATCCATCTATGCTAAGCACCGATCCGGAACGATAAGTATTCAAACCAGAAAATGAAATGTCCTTTAGGATAATTAGCTATCTGGGTTTTATTTTATTTTTAGTTTGGCTGAGTACTTTAATACTTAGTCCTTATCTATTTAAGAAATTAGAATTTTCTCCAGTTCTTTACAGTAGTCATCATGATTTGCTTGCTGCCAAAGTCAGTGCAGATGGCCAATGGCGTTTTCCCGTTTCTAATGTTCTTTCAGACAAGTATATAAGTTGTTTAAAAGTTTTTGAAGATCATCGATTCGACTATCACCTGGGCATTGATCCTATTGCAATCGCAAGGGCGATTTTTAAAAATTCAAGTTCTGGTAAAATCAAATCCGGAGGATCAACCATAAGTATGCAATTGGCAAGACTTTTATTGAAGAACCCTCGAAGAACTTTTTATAATAAAATAAAAGAGAGTTGGTATGCAATTGGCCTGGAATTCAATCTTAGTAAAAAACAAATCTTAGAATATTATGCTGCGGTTGCTCCATATGGTGGAAATGTAGTGGGTATTGATGCCGCCATCTGGCGTTATTTTCAAAGAAGTTCCAATCAGTTGAGTTGGGCTGAAGCGGCTTTGTTGACTGTACTTCCCAATCAACCATCATACATTCATTTTGAAAAAAACAGGCCTGCGTTATTGAAAAAGAGAAATGCATTATTGCATAAGTTGGTAATAAAAAAAATTATCGATTTCGAAACCTATGAATTATCCCTGTTGGAGCCTATTCCACAACGTATATTTTCGATGCCTCAATCCTCCACACTATTGCTGGAACACCTAAGGCAAAAATTCCCGTCGCAATTTTATTTTAATTCAACAATTGATGCAAAGATTCAGAATCAATTCATTGACATCTCAAAACATTATTCAAAACAATATAGAGAAAATGAAATACACAATCTTGCAATCATACTTGTAGATAATAAGACCAGACAAGTAGTAAGTTATATTGGAAATGCAATGGATACTTCAGCGTTTTTGAAAAATGGTAAAGTAAATAACATTCATAGGCCTAGAAGTTCAGGAAGTATATTAAAGCCGATTTTATATGCTGCGGCTTCAGAGAGAGGTTTTATCAGTCCACAAACCTTGATGCCTGATATACCAACATTAATAGCTGGATTTCGTCCGGAAAATTTTTCACGTTTGTATTCAGGCGCAATGCCCGCAAGAAAATGCATACAGCAATCTCTAAATGTTCCTGCAGTAAGATTATTACAATGGTATGGCTTGGATTTGTTTTATAAAAAACTTGTTCAGTGTGGATTTAGCAATTTGTTCAGGCCTTCAGAGGAATATGGATTATCCTTAATTCTGGGGGGTGCAGAAGTCACTGCATGGGATTTAGCTAAAGTATATTCAGGACTTGCAAATCAATTATTGAATTTTAATCAAAGTCAACAATTAAATGATAGTAGGATGACTGCCGGCATAAGTATTCTACAAGAACAAGATTCCAGATCGATAAATCAATTTTCAAATCCAGTCATAAGTAATGCTGCTATTTTCGAAATGATTCAAACTATGAAAGGGGCTGAGTTACCCGAAGCACTTTCTACCCATTTTTATTTGAATCATCAAAATAAAATTGCTTGGAAAACAGGCACATCATTTGGATTTAAAGATGCCTGGTGTGTTGGGATTACTCCAGAATATACGATGATTGTTTGGGTTGGAAACTCCAGCGGATTGGGCCGTCCTGGATTAATTGGGGTCTACACCGCCGCACCGATGTTATTCGAATTGTTCCAGTCATTGAGTAGTGGTGGTGAATGGCTTCAACCTTTTGATGAAATGAATCGCGTTTCAGTATGTAAGCAGAGTGGATATCCACCATCGCAGTATTGTGCTGAGATAGATACGTTATGGCTTCCTTCAAAATTGGAAGAGATGTCTGTATGTCCATATCATCAAAGCATTTATTTGGATTCAACAAAGCAATTTCGCGTATTTCAGAATTGTGATTTTTATGCAATTGCTGAAAAGTGGTTTAGTCTGCCTCCTGTGATGGAATACTTCTACAAACCGAATCATCCGGAGTATAAAATAATCCCCCCTATGCGAAAAGATTGTTTAGATGAAAATCTACATTCTATAAAGTCAATAGAATTTATATATCCTGATAAAGGAATGGAAGTATTTATTCCGGTAGATTTAGACGAATTGTCAAACAAAATCATTTTAAAAGCTGCACATAAAAATGTGGATGCCGAAATTTATTGGTTTATGGATAATACCTATTTAGGTTATACAAATAATGGCCAACATGAATGGTCGATAGAACCAGAAATTGGAGTTCATCAGTTGAGAATTGTGGATGAATCGGGGCAGTCGGCG
>JAYVIT010000129.1:0-2816 GCA_043769965.1 Saprospiraceae bacterium | reverse complement strand
CCTGCGGATCTGTATTGTAAAGATTTGGTGCGTAAGAGCTGTCCATTCACCTGGATAAGTTATCATGCAGGTATTTATGCAGTGCCAAAAGATTCAACGTCACCTGACTTGAGAACAATTTGTGGTAATAGTCTTCATGATTCACTTCGGATTAATTTATATCCTTCTGCTTTTATTGATAGAAGTTATGGACCATTATTGTACACTTCCTGGTCTACAATAAACAATCCCTATTTTAATGGATTTGCAACTATTAATATTGGCGTAGAGACCAAACATGATATCAATCTCAACAAAACGGAAATCGATGTTGAGCTTTACCGCTTTGATGATTACAAAGACAGTTTTTGTTATTTGTCAGTTTTAGTTATTGAAGATAATGTTGTAGCACCTCAGTTGGTTTCAGGAACCAATTGGAATAATAATTATCTCCATTCAAATGTATTTAGAGATAATATTACTTCTTGTTATGGTGATCGGGTTGACAGCTTGATGATTGAAGTTCCTTTACGTCGACATTATTCGTATTTAATTCCAAATTATATTAAATCGAAGATTGGATACATCGTTGCACTTATCACAGATTCCGGAGGAAGGATAATCAATTCAGAAGTTCAACCTTTGACGGGAGGCAGAACAAGTGTTGGTGGTTTTCTGGATGACGAATCATATGAAGAATTGATACTTGAGAAATTTGATTCAATAAGTAGGGTAGTTCATTTTACATCTTATGAAAAAGATTCAACGGAATATTGTTTTATCATAAGCAAAGACGTCGCGGAGTGGGAGGCGAGCATTATGATTGGTAGCTCCATTTCATTTGACACTATTCGAATGTGGATGATTTATGGACAGACTGTTGAGGTGAACATCGAACTGGCACCAATTCCCATGAGGGCCTATGGGAATATGCTATTCCAGATATTGCCAAATTGTATAAAAGATAGTTGTCACATTTTATACTTCAAAGACTTTACAATTCAACCAAGTTCACCTGTAATTGTGATTTACAACACTTCAGTCAACCGTGATGGAAGTATTAATAAAGTCAATCTATGGAAACCTATTACTGATGTTCTTGAAGAGTTTCCCTGCGATAATTATGTTGTGCTAAAGGAGCAATCATTTGAAGCTGTATATAATTTCAGACAAAGGCAAAATATCAAAACCTCAGCGATTTATCATGCGGCCGGATGGGGCTATCCAGTTTTTTCTCCTTACACAATTTCTTATTTCGATACATTGATAAAAAGCGGTACTGATTTGTTTATTGCCGGCCAGGATATAGCGTATTCATTGCAATACTCATCCTGGTTTGAAAAAACACTGGGAGCTTTTTTTGTAAGAGATGGAGATACGAGTTATAATGAAGTAAAAGTGGATGTCAAAGATCCCATATTTGGAAAGTTCGGAAGTTCAAAAATTCTTCCGGTCTATCAAAATGGAAATTCTCCAAATATATTTCCTGATGTAATTACCGTAGATCAGTTAACTAACAATAAGTTTTTATTCAATAATAAGAAAACAAGCATAGGATTCTATAAAGAAATAAATGCAGGCAAGGTTGTTTTTATTTGTGTCGGTATGGAAATGCTTGAGAAGGAATTTGTCAGAAATGTATTGAAAGCTACTCATACATGGTTCGATGAATGTTTTATCACAGACACTAAACATCCTGTAAATATAAATAAATCTGAAGAAATCCAAGTAAAATGCAACAATCATAGTATCTCAATAAGTCTGCTGGATTTGTCGGGCAAATACAATTTCCAATTGATTAATATAGAAGGAAAGAAAATAATTGAAAATCAATTATCAGATCAGACCACAAATGTTGAAGTGTCTATTCCTAAACTTCCAGCTGGAATGTATTTCTATTTGTTGTCCGATAGCGACAGCAAAAAATATTATAAGGGAAAATGCTTAATTAATTAAGAGAACATCTAAAAGCCTACATATACTTCGTTATGCATCCCGATAGCTATCGGGATTATAAAGCAGTAAAATCGAAGCTTAACTCCGAAAGCCTTCGGATGCAAGCCTCGTCTAAGCGGTTTTTAAAGATTCGCTTAAGAATTAAGAATTCTTTGTTTAAATTGACCATTGCTATTTGTCTATTAACATCTCTCAACCATTAGTGGCTTTAAAGTGAGCTAGTTTTCTGCTAGATTATCGAACTTTCGATCGTCGATGGTCAATGGTCGTTTGTGTTCCAATCAACTTCTTATACTGCATCTTCAAATTACTTGGATTTCTCAAAAATATTGATGCCAATAAATCAAGATCATTTGTTTTCTTGCTCAGATCCAGAAACAAATTGCTTTCTTCTTCACTCCAATACTCATAAGCGCGACGAAATTCTTTACGGGTATTTACAATGTAATCATTGTCGATTGACTCAGTTGGTCTGCTGATGGCGAATTCAGATATTTTAAATTTGGCTTCTTCGATTTCAATAGGACGCAATTCATTTTTTAGGGGTTCAGCAAAATAATTTATTGATTCTATTTCTTTGCTTGTTCCTGGTAGGATGTTGTTGGTTCTAAAATAATTCTGAATAATGGGTCCGATGATCTTATAAGTTGTTTTTCCTTTTAACTCACCATAAAAACTAATTTGTTTTAATTCATCCGGGAACATATCTTTTTCTGAACCCAATAACAATTTACCAATTACAGTATGCGAAATGCGAACGGTATACTTTTTCAATTCAACGATATAGTCTTTTATCTTTTCATCAGTTAGTTCATCGTCAATACTCATTTTCAAATTGCGCTTCATACCTACTGAAAGTTCTGCAATGCGTCGTTCGAACA
>JAYVIT010000128.1:0-6326 GCA_043769965.1 Saprospiraceae bacterium | reverse complement strand
GTTTTTCCGCTTCTCCGCTTTTCTGTTTCTCAGTTTTTAATGTAGCTGCATGATTTGCAATATTATCTTCTGCTGTTCTGTAATTCGAATAATTTCCTGGAAAATTAAGTACAACTCCTTCTGCTTTCATGACAAATAAATGGTGAACAATTTTATCCATGAAATACCTATCATGGCTGACAATTAAAATGCAGCCCGGAAAATCTAATAAGTATTCTTCCAGGACATTTAAGGTAATGATATCTAGATCGTTGGTTGGCTCATCCAGAATCAGAAAATTGGGATTGCTGATTAGTATTGTCAATAGATACAATCTTCTTTTTTCACCACCACTCAATTGCGAAACAAAAACTTGTTGCTGGGGTCTTGGAAATAAAAAACGTTCCAACAAAGCTTCAGCAGAAAGTTTGTGACTTTTCTTTAATGGTATGTAATCTGCAATATCCCGAATGACATCGATGACCCGTTTGTCTTCATTCAATTTCATTCCATCCTGTTCGTAGTGACCGAATTTTACAGTTTCACCGATGATTATTTTTCCTGCATCTGATTTGAATAAACCGGTTAATAGTTTTATGAAACTGGTTTTACCAGAACCATTAGGACCAACTATGCCTATCCGGTCAGTTGGTTTGAATTTATAAGAAAAACTTTCAATGATTTTCTTTTCACCAAATGCTTTGGATACATGATGCAACTCCAATACTTTACTTCCCATTCGCGGTGAATCAATTTCAAATTCAATTGCACCTACTTCTTTTGGTGTATCGAGACTTTCTTTTAAATCATAAAAGCGATCCACTCTCGCTTTGTGTTTGGATGTTCTAGCTTTTGGCATTCTTCGCACGTAATCCAATTCTTTACGCAAAAGTTTTTGTGTTTTGTCTTTGTACGATGCTTCGTGTTCCATACGAATGGCCTTCTTCTCCAAATATTCTTCATAGTCTCCCTGATATTTGTACAATATACCGCGATCGAGTTCGTAAATTTGGTTACAAACATTATTTAAAAAATAACGATCGTGTGTAACCATAAACAAAGTAAGCTGTGATGATGAAAGATAATCTTCAAGCCATTCAATCATTTCCAGATCGAGATGATTGGTTGGTTCATCGAGCATTAAAAAATCTGGTTTCACACAAAGCAATCGCACCAAAGCCAATCTTTTTTTCTGACCTCCACTAAGATTTTTTATTTTAAAATCAAAATCTGGTAATTGAAATTTACCAACAAGTTCTCGCATTGTTGTATCCATCTCCCAGGCATGATGTTCATCCATTTGTGCCAATGCGTTTTCAATCTCAGATTGGACATGAGTATGCTGTGCATGATAAAGTGCCTTCAGTGGAGCCATTAATTCACTATCAGAACTCAAGATGGCTTCGAGTATCGTGTCTTCAGAATTAAAATCAGGATCCTGACTCAGATACGCCATCCGAATATCTTTATTCACATAGATAGAAGCTTTATCTCCATCTGAATGATCTTCACCTGCGATGATTCTCATCAAAGATGACTTGCCGGAGCCATTGCGCGCAATGATTGCAGCTTTGTCTCCCTGGTTGATCATGATGGAAAGGTCTTCAAATAGGACTTTTTCGCCATGGATTTTGGTAATATGTTCGAGTGTCAGGTAATTCATGTTAGTAAATAGTCGTCAGTAATCAGTCATCAGTAATCCGGGAATCAGTGATCAGTAATTAGTAATCGGTAATTAGATAGTAACAATTAATAGTTTATTGAAGAATTATAACGAATTTTTATTATTTACCAAATACCGAATACCGTTCACACTATAACTCAAATTTAATTCCCTGCGCTAACGGCACTTCACTAGAATAATTGATAGTATTGGTTTGTCTTCGCATATATGCTTTCCAGGCATCAGATCCACTTTCACGTCCACCGCCGGTTTCTTTTTCACCACCAAATGCACCACCAATTTCAGCGCCGCTGGTTCCGATATTTACATTGGCAATTCCACAATCTGAACCAGTTTGAGATAAAAACAATTCAGCTTCTTCCAAATCCTTCGTCATTATAGAAGAAGATAATCCTTGCGGAACTTCATTTTGAATGGCTATTGCTTCTTTTAAGGAATTGTATTTTATCAGATAAAGTATTGGTGCAAAGGTTTCATGATGCACAATTTTTAAATCGTGTTTTACTTCTGCAATACATGGTTTTACATAACACCCGCTTTCAAATTCATTTCCATGAAGTGTGCCTCCATCCACCAACATCTTGCCACCCTGCTCAGCAATTTCTGAAAGCGTTTGCTTATATAATTCTACTGCATGTTGATCAATGAGTGGACCAACATGAGTTTTAGAATCCAGGGGATTTCCAATTTTCAATTGGCTATATGCTTTGACCAATTCATTTGCGATTTTATCATAAATACTTTCGTGAATGATAAGTCTTCTTGTTGTTGTGCAACGTTGTCCTGCAGTTCCGACCGCTCCAAAAACAACAGAAGTCAATACCACTTTTAAATCTGCACTTGGAGTTACGATGATTGCATTATTGCCACCCAATTCGAGAATGGATTTTCCAAACCGATTGGCCACTTCCTTTCCAACTGCTTTACCCATTTTTGTTGAACCGGTTGCAGAAACCAATGCAACTCTTGAATCTTTGCTCAAATATTCACCAACTTTAAAGTCTCCATTGATGATACAGGAAACTCCATCAGGTATATTGTGTTTGCTAAATATCTTTTGTGCGATATGTTGACAGGCTATACTGCACAATGGTGTTTTTTCAGATGGCTTCCAAATCACTACATTTCCACAAATCCATGCTAAAGCAGCATTCCATGACCAAACAGCAACAGGAAAATTGAATGCAGAAATTACACCAACAATTCCAAGTGGATGCCACTGTTCATACATGCGATGTAATGGTCTTTCTGAATGCATGGTTAATCCATACAATTGCCGTGAAAGTCCGGTTGCAAAATAACAGATGTCAATCATCTCCTGAACTTCACCCAATCCTTCCTGTAAACTTTTTCCCATTTCATATGAAACCAGTTTACCAAGATGATCTTTATGTTTCATTAGTTCATCACCAATTTCACGTATGATATCTCCTCTTTTCGGTGCAGGGATTGTTCTCCAAATTTTAAATGCTTCCTGAGCATTGGAGATTATTTTTTCAAAATCAGTATATGATGTGATGCCTACGGATCCAATGTGCTTTCCATCTACAGGTGATGTGGAATTTAAATAATCAATGGAAGTAAATGTAATGGCTCCGCACCAGCTTCCTTCATTTTTGTCCCGGAGCTGGAGGGCTTGTAAAAAATCCGTATTCATAAACTATTGGATAACGACCTTAAATAACTTGGGTTTTTGGTCTTTAAATTGAAGTGATAAAAAGTAGAAACCCGGAACCAGCGAAGAAGTTTCGATTTTCAACTTATTATTCTCTGTGAAGGTATTTAGTTTTTGTGCAATGCCGGCAGCAGAAACTAATTGATATCTGACGTCTGCAATGGATTTACTTTTATTTATAATAATATTGATATTGTCATGTGCAGGTTGTGGAAAGACTTCTGCATTCCAATCGTCAAAATTGTCAATAGCGGTTGTGGACAAGTCAGTGAATACTTCAAGATCATCGATATAAAATCCATCATTATTTTCAGTGTTGTTTCCAGCTTTCAAAAACACTTGAAGAAAAATAACTTTACCAATATAATCCTGTAAATCTATCCATTCCGATACCCAATTATTTTGTTCGCCACAATAAACAGGCTCATCATAATCTTGTGCAAAACTTCCTCTTTTAGTATAACGTCCGCACAACGATTCGAAAACCAAAGTATTATCAGCCACTCTTATCTGTGCATAATCATTTCCATCATCCATTTCCCATTTTGCATTAAAGCGTAAAAATGCATAATGTGCATTTCTAAGATCGATGGATTTAAAGTTTTGAAATACTTTAGTGGTATTGACATCCATTGGAGTAAGCGGACTATCAGTCAATGAATTTGGTGAAGTGACAAATGTCTCTGTTGTAAGTTTCCAGGGATTCAAAGTAGGAGCAAACCAATCTTTGACATTGACAAATCCTTCATTCCAACCGGATTTACCTGTAAATGCTTTGCGGATTTTAACGATTTCAGAGTACAATCCTGTAGTTAGCCTTGCAGTAAATGAAATGCTGTCACCACGATTGATAGTACCGTCAATTACATAAGCAATACTTATGCGTTTTGATTCGCCTGCATTCAGATTGTATTCTAAATCATTTTCCAGAAAACGTATAGCCGGATTAATAGATTGAAAATGTAATTTAATTGGTGCTTGAAGAATTCCGGTTCTTGTTAAATCAAATTCTAAATAGCTGGTATCTTCTGTGATGGAAAGTTGAGATTGATCATATAAGTGTGCGCATTCGCCGGCATTCCATGCAGCCATAAAATTCATGTACTGTGAGGATTGATTTAATGCAATAATGTCTTTACTGTCTGGCCAAAATGAATATCCTACTTCCGGAGTAAACGTAAACATTTTGTTTTTAAAAATTTGTTCGCCATACATCCAGTCATCAGCAACTCCATTTACTTTATATCCTAATGTTTGGGTGGACGTACCAATTTCAAAATGGTTGTATCGTGTAAATTCAAGTGCCAATTTTAAATATTGTGTAGAATCAGCCGTAGGCTCATCCAGGTATCCCCAGGGAATGATGAGTTTATTGCCAAAACTATGATAGTTCATTGCAATAGAAAAATGTCTGTTCTCACAAAAATCTCTAAGTGCCTTTGTTTCAACTTCTGAAAATGGTTTTGTTCCACGATAGGTTTCATCACTCCCAACAGGACTTGATCCTATATTATCAAAGCCCCAGCCTTCTCCATAATTACGGTTGAGATCCGTACCAAAATCGACAGTGTTTGGATTAGGATTCCTATTTTTACGCCACATGCCTTTTCCCGAAGGATTTATCAATTCATTATATCGATATCCATCTGGATTTACACAGGGTATAAAAAATAGTTCTCTGTTGTTGACCAACTTGGCAATTGTAGTGTCGCGGTAGTAATTTTCCAAAAGATACCACATGTAGTAAATCATTTGCGACATACTAACAGGTTCTCTTGCATGATGCAAAGCGGTATATAAAATTTCAGGTTCATTTTCATCCAAATTCGGATTATCTGAAATCTTCACATAATAAATGGAGTCACCATCAACGGTTCTGAATAAACCTATCGGTTTTTTTATTGAAATTAAGTTTGGATAAATAATTTGCATCAATTCAAGATCCGCATACATCTGTTCCAAAGTTTGAAAACCACCCATTGAACCTTCAGTATAATTACCTGGCTTTGGATATATAGGTACATCAGTTTGTGGGAACTCACAATTGTATGGAGCTTCTCTGGAATCTAATTTGTGGTAAGACGTCAGTTCAATTTTAAATCCTGCATTTTTAATTTTATCCAATTCATTTTGGGTAAATTCACCAGAGAATGATTCTCCTGGATGATAATGTCCATGATCGAGTGCTAAGCCGAGTTGGTGAAGTTCATTAATGGATTTACCTTTCAGCAAAATGGTAGCTGGTTGCCATTCCGTTTGTGCGTGAAGGGTATAAATAAATGAAAAAACAATGAAAATGGGGATCAGGAACCGAAAGCGCATATTTTCTTACTTTGCAACGGGCAAAGATAAAAAAATAACTAAAAAAACCATTGAAATTACGTACATATTATAAAAATAAATTATATGAAGTCGGATGCGACGAAGCTGGCCGTGGTCCATTGGCTGGACCAGTATTTGCTGCGGCCGCTATGCTGGACCCTTCCAGGCCGATCAAAGGCTTGAATGACAGCAAACTGTTGACTGAAAATGAAAGGAATAAACTTCGCTTGGAAATAGAGCTAAATGCTTTGGAATGGTCAGTTTGTAGCCTGGACATTCAGGAAATTGACAGGGTCAACATTCTCCAGGCCAGTTTGATTGCCATGAGAAACTGTGTCTTGAATTTGAAAACACAACCTTGTCTGGTTTTAATTGATGGAAATCAAAAGATTCCTTATCTCAACCTAGAACAATATTGTATGATAAAAGGAGATGGCAGGTTTAAAAGCATTGCAGCCGCATCGATTTTGGCTAAGACCCATCGGGATGAATACATGCTCAGGATTCATGAAGAGTTTCCTCAATATGGTTGGAATGAAAACAAGGGTTACGCAACACTTAAACACAGACAAGCAATAAAAGAATACGGCACTTGCATGCACCATCGAAAATCCTTCAATATTAAAATCCCGGAATTAGAAATTTTTTAATGAGTATCAAAAGCAA
>JAYVIT010000127.1:0-2547 GCA_043769965.1 Saprospiraceae bacterium | reverse complement strand
TGCCGACTGTAGAGTTGCCGACTGTAGAGTTGCCGACTGTAGAGTTGCCGACTGTAGAGTTGCCGACTGTAGAGTTGCCGACTGTAGAGTTGCCAAATTTGAAGAGAATCTACCCGTTTTTATAGTACAAACTGCAGCACTTTTCTTTCTGAAAATATTTCTTTGCCGCCAACTGAATCTGTTCCTTCTTCAGTTTTTTATAATTCTCCAATTCAGTATAAACCAAATTTGGATTGCCCAACCATTCTGCATAAGAAAGATTTAATGCCTGATTAATCACACCCAATTGTGAAAACAAATATGCGCTTTCATTTTTGTTCATGTATTTTTCCCAGGTGTGGTCGGAGATTGGTTTGTTTTGTAATTCGTCGATGATATTCCAAAATTCAGATTCTGCTTCTTCGATTGTATGATCCTGATTGATTTTTGCTTCGATTATGATCAGACCCGGATCTGTAGTTGCGGTGATATAACAATCGATAGTCGAGCAAATCATTTTTTCTTTTTTCAATCTGCTGTACAACATAGATGATTTCCCTTCGGAAAGCATATCTGTCATAAAATCGATGGCATAAAAGTCAGGATCTATTCTTCCACTGGAATGAAAGGCATAATAAAATCCTTCTTCTGGTAATTCTTTGGTAATCGTCAAACTTCGCTTTTCTATTAAATCTGTTTCCGGTGGATAAAATCGCACCGCACTCAGTGAAGATTTTATTTTGCCAAAATATTTATCGATTAAAAATTTTGTTTCATTCCAATCAATGTTGCCATTTACAACCAAAATTGCATTGGCAGGATTGTAATAAGTATTGTAAAAATGTTCTGCATCCTTAATACTAAGTTCTTTCAATTGATCCCGACTAAAACCGATTACCGGCCAGCGATACGGATGTTCTTGATATGCAAGGCTCATCAAATGATGGGTGAAATCCCCATAGGGATTATTGAGATAGATTTCGCTGAATTCTTCAATGACAACCCGTTGCTGCGTTTTAAAATCTTTGTTGCTTACATGAAATCCACTGATCCGTTTTGCTTCCAGTGACAACATCAATTCAAGTTGTTGTGCAGGAGCGATAGAATAATACTGTGTAGTGTCTGTTGTTGTAAATGCATTGCATTCGCCTCCTGCATTTTGTAAAATACTATCGAAATCAATGTCAGGTCCGCAATTAGAAAACATGAGATGCTCGAATAAATGTGCAATTCCTGTTTTTTCCGGAGATTCATCTCTCGATCCGACTTTGTATAATACACATACTGCGGCCATTTTGGTCGTCGAATCTTTTTGAAGTAAGACAGTCAGGCCATTGTCCAGTTGATATCTTTCGAATGGAGAAATGATAGGGGAGGGAGATGTATTCAGTTTGTTTTATTTAGAGTTGGTCTTTGAAGAAAGATTATTTGAATTAAGAACAAGGAACAACGAATGATGAATTAAGAAGTGTAAAAATCCTAAATTCCTGCCTGCCGCTTTTAGGCAGGCTAATTCCTGAATCCTAAATGCTTTTAGTTCTTATCGATGGTTCCCACCATATTCTCCGGAATAACCCATTGATCAAATTCCGATTCGGTAAGGTAACCCAATTCAACGGCAACTTGTTTTAAAGTCTTGCCTTGTTTGTGCGCAGTTTGTGCAATTTCAGCAGCTTTGTAATATCCAATTTTAGTATTCAATGCAGTGACTAACATTAATGAGTTATCCAGATTTTTACGAATGTTTTCAGGTATGGCTTCAATCCCTGCAGCACATTTATCATTGAATGATACACATACCTCACCTATTAGTTTTGCAGAATGCAGGAAGTTGTAAATCATTACCGGTTTAAATACATTGAGTTCAAAATGTCCGGATGCTCCACCAATGTTTATTGCAACATCATTTCCCATTACCTGTGCTGCAACCATAGTCATAGCTTCGCATTGTGTCGGATTTACTTTGCCTGGCATAATTGATGAACCAGGTTCATTGTCCGGTATAAATAATTCGCCGATGCCACATCGGGGACCTGAAGAAAGCAACCGAATATCGTTAGCAATTTTCATCATACTTGAAGCTACTGTTTTTAATGCTCCATGTGCATATACTATGGCATCATGAGCAGCAAGTGCTTCAAATTTATTTTCTGCAGTGATGAATGGGAGTCCTGTAAGTTGAGCAATGTGTTTAGCCACATTTTCAGAATAGCCTGGTGGTGTATTGATTCCAGTGCCTACAGCCGTACCTCCTAATGCGAGTTCAGATAAATGGGCTAAGGTATTTTTTATGGCCCTCATCCCATGATCCAATTGCGATACATAACCAGAAAATTCCTGACCCAATGTCAATGGAGTAGCATCCATCAAATGGGTACGTCCAATTTTTACAATATGATAAAATTCTTTTGATTTTTGATTTAGTGTGTCACGCAATTTTTGCATTCCGGGCAGTGTGACTTCTACTAACATTTTATACGCAGCGATATGCATTGCAGTTGGAAAAGTATCATTGGATGATTGCGATTTGTTTACATCATCATTTGGATTGATGACTTTTTTTTCATC
>JAYVIT010000126.1:0-3380 GCA_043769965.1 Saprospiraceae bacterium | reverse complement strand
ATGATATAGATGGGTCAATGATACTAGAGGAGTAGAGAAGAATTTCATTCTTCAGTCCTCAAACCTCTGCACTTTCAGTGCAGAGTAATTTAGTTGAATCAATGATATTATCCTTTTCATCTCTTAATTGAAGGAAGTATAAACCATTACTTAAATTCGAAATGTCAATTAGTTTCTGACCGTAAATGGAGCTCTCAAGTTCAGTACTCATCATTTCCTTTCCATTCAGATCAAGGACTGTCAGCTTTGTCCTGGACAATTCTGGTTTTTTAATCCAGCTTACAAGAAATACCCCATTAGAGGGATTTGGAGAAACAAAGATCCTGGATTCTTTAATAGAAACTCGTAAGGGTTGATAGTTGTCAGTACATGACAGATCAGGACTGATCCGTAAATCCGTAATCCTTTGTAAAAGAGCAGAGGCCATATAGCATGCTTTCCCGCCCAATGTCGGACAAGTTTCTGCCATCACAATAAGTTCTAACAGTTCATTGGAATCCAATGCTATTCCGCGTCGGTATTTTAATTCCAAATGTAAGACCCTTACCAGGTTTTGTTTTGGGATCAATGTATCTTCACTTTCTGATAGAAAATTGGTATAAAGATTATAAAGACCAGCTCTGTATGTAATTTGGAAAGGTATTCTTGAAGAATCTATTAAAACTTGTATTGAATCGATTTCAGCAATTAACTCTTCAATTTCGGTTTGAACAGAATCCAGTTCATTCAGATTATTTCTGATGAAGGTATCGAGATGAATTTGTTTGGCACGGATTAATTCCTGATAGTCCTCATTTTCAGTATCGTTTTCGGCAATCAGCGTATCCAGATCCCGCAAGCCTGTTTCCACTGTCATGATGTCAGTCTCTTCTCCATTATTCATTTCATAGACGAACTCATCCATCAAGGTATCTTCAGATGAGACAATTTCTCCGGTTTTGATCAGTTCGTAAATTTGAAATTTCAGGGACCAATCCTGTTCGTTTTGATTATCTGAATAGCTTAAAGGGTCTTGTAAGATTCTGGATTCAGTATCATCCGGGCCAATAAATCTTGGCGTCCTCCCAATACCATTTGGACAATTTGAAGCACAATTTATTTCTGATGTTCCTGCATCAGCTTTGAACCAATCAGATGAAGGTTCGGGATCTGAAGGCTGGTAAGCAGAATTTTGATCGGAATTAATTAGAAATTCGGATAGTCCTGCAAAAAGGATACCACCCCAACATTTTGCATCGTTGCTGTTGAATCCTCCATTAAAAGTATTTGCATGATGAGGTTGATCACCAATGATTCCCATCTGGCTGGTTTGGCTTCCAAGGACAAGTCCGGAATATCCGTTCGTATACGATGTACCCCTTAGTATTCAAATTACCATTTACAAAACCGGTAGAAAAGCGGTAATTGTCAAATTCATTACAGGTCAGGTATAAGGTTGGAGACATAGAACTCAACATACCATAAGCTTCTGTACTTGAACTTTCAGATGGAAAGTAATTGCAGTAAAAATTGACAGAGCCTCCATTTTCATTTTTTACTCCACTGTAATAATCAGATACCGTTGATTTCATCTGGAAGGTATTCTCATGGATAAAACCAAACCTTGACGAATTCCGCAGCAAACCGAATTGACCTTTATGTGATTCTATTAGATTTTGTTTGATATCCCATTCCTTTCTTTCCATGAGCTGAGTAATTCCGATCGCATCATCATATGTTTTGACATAAATATCATTCTCATGGATTTCTCCACCAGGTCCTGAATTCAAAGCAAGATCTATACCGATATGAAATGTCTGCATAAAATTGCTAATGATAGAAGCATTCTGTCTTGTGTCCTTGTGATCGATACACGAATACATGTCTGTCATTTTGTTGTCTTTGAAAGTCAATAAATTACCTCTGTTAACGACTCCAAAGGTAATATTGTTAAAGTTGACAGTGGAGTTTTTACCGAAACCGGTAACATCTAGAAAATTATTCTGATGATCACTTCTCGATGCAATACCAACACCACCTCCCCAAATGCCAAACTGAGAAATACCACTTGTCAAATTTGAAAATTTTGGTTTATGTGCATAAAGATTACTGTTTCTAAGCAAGATGCCATATTGAAGATTATCAAAAGATGGTGAACTACCTCCATTATAACTAACAAAAACATTGTTACAGTCTTCAACTTTTAGACCTGCAAGAGTTTTTCCTCCATCAAGAGCTTCCTCACCGGAATAGCTTGAATTAAAAGTTCCGTCAAAAGTAAAGCTTGTATTACCATTTGCATATATCACTGATGGGCCTACTCCATCATTTGTCGGCCCACCATATATGCCAACATATGCATCTTCAAAGTGACAATCTTTAACATAAATAGTAGATCCAGGCATGGCATTGATTGCATAATGTCCATTATCAAATGTTGTATTTAAGGCTATGAGTGTAGCACCGGATTCAACAGTTATTGACTTCCACCGATCGCTTTGATTTAAGCAACAGGTGACCAATTCATTTCTTAATATAAGTGTATTTCCTGCTTCAACAATGATTTCTGCACCAGGAGACATTGTAAGATGGGTGATATGATTGCCAGTCTGATTAGATTGATTATTCCAGCCTCCATGAAAGCAGTAACTAGCTACATCTATGTTTAAAACATCGTGAATAGAAATGAGTTGAGGCCCAGAAGAACATGAATTACTTGCTGAAGTTACATATCCATCGGTTATAGCTTGCTGTAAAGTACCAGAGATAATATTACCGGTATAGTTATCAAATTTCAATGTCGGATATGTGTAAAAATTAGACTGAGAATGCAATTTATCTCTCGGTACCAAGTAATGTGTCGAAAAACCTCCTTTTGTACTTCTAAAAGTAATATAAAGAGTTACTTCCGGATTGTTTTCGTCTAGAGTAACTGTTGCATCAAAAATGTAATCAGTAGTGGTTGAATTATCCGTAAATACATCCAAATTTAAAAACTGATAAGGGTACAAAGTTGATTTAGGAATTTTTATTTGGACATCAACATCTTCGGTTAATTCAGCACTTGCATATTGCAATTCAACTTCCAATACTAAGTCCTCGCATGATGCATCATAGTCATATGTGCCGGGTTCATTGACATGAGCATTAGCGCAATTTATTTGCGATGACCCAAGTCTATAAACGGCCCCATAAAGACCACAATTGGGATGTTGAGAAAAAGTAAAAGTTGATTGAATAAACAAAAACAGGATGGGTAATAGAAAATTAATTCTATTATCGAATAAATTAATCTTTTTCATGACATTAGATTTAATTTGTTAGAAATATTTTTGACAATAAACTCCCTTATACATCCACATGACATGAATGCGCACTAAAGGAATAAAGTGTTTGTTACG
>JAYVIT010000125.1:0-8986 GCA_043769965.1 Saprospiraceae bacterium | reverse complement strand
CATCAGCTTGCGGAGGTGTCAAAACGGTAACTTTTACCGTTAACAGTTCATGCGAACCACCAAAAACGTGTACCGCAACATTTACCGTAACAACTGCACCTGTAGTAATATTAACCTGTCCAATAAATGTTACTGAGGCAGCTTGTCAAACTCAAGCTGCAATCAATGCAAAATTTGCAACCTGGTTAAATACTTTATCTCTTAGTGGTGGATGTAATGCAATACTGACGAATAATAGCACAGTTGCCCCCGAAGAATGTGGGGGTTCAACCACTGTGATTTTTACTGTAAACAGTTCGTGTGAACCTGTTAAAACCTGTTCTGCTTCATTTACAGTTTTAAGTTCTGCAGTTACACTTAATTGTCCAGTTAATGCCACTGAAGCCTCATGTCAAACACAGGCAACTATCGATTCCAAATTTGCAACATGGTTAAATACGGCAACATTTACAGGTGGATGTAATGGCTCCCTTTCTAATAATAGCACAGTAGCACCTCCGGCTTGTGGCGGTTCAACTACTGTAACATTTACAGTAACCAGCACTTGTGAAGGACCAAAAACGTGTTCGGCAATATATACTGTTACTGTTGCTCCAGCAGTTGTAATCACATGTCCAGCAAATGCAACAGAAGCAAGTTGTCAAACTCAGGCTGCAATTAATTCTAAATTCACCACTTGGCTCAATTCAGCTACATTTAGTGGTGGTTGCAATGCGACTATATCTAACAATGGCACAGTGGCTCCTCCTGCTTGTGGTGGTACAACTACTGTTACATTTACTGTAACCAGTTCTTGTGAATCACCGAAAACATGTTCAGCAACTTTCACAGTAACAACTGCACCTGCTGTTGTTCTTAACTGTCCGGTAAATGCGACTGAAGCAGCTTGTCAAACTCAAGCGCAGATTAGCTCCAAGTTTACAACCTGGTTGAATACCGCAACTTTCTCAGGCGGCTGCAATGCTGTAATTTCCAACAATAATAATGGCGCTCCATCTATTTGTGGTGGAACAACTACTGTCATATTTACAGTCACGAGTTCTTGTGAACCTCCGAAAACATGCACGGCTACATTTACAGTAACCACTCCGGCTACTGTCGTACTTAATTGCGCAGCTAATGTAACTGAAGCGGCATGTCAAACTCAGGCACAGATAAATTCTAAATTCACTACCTGGCTTGCTACTACAACATTCACCGGTGGTTGCGGCGGAGTATTATCGAATAACAGTACAGTTGCTCCAGCTGCATGCGGCGGTACAGCAACTGTAACATTTACAGTAACGAGTTCATGTGAAGGACCAAAAACTTGTTCTGCAACATTTATAGTAACTAATGCTCCTACTTTAGTTTTAACATGTCCTGCAAATACTACAGAGGCTGCTTGTCAAGCTCAGGCGGATATTGCGACTAAATACAATACATGGCTATCATCAGTAAGTATTACCGGAGGATGCAGTGTTAGTTTAAGCAATAACGCACCACCAAATGATCCATCAGCATGTGGAGATTCTAGAACAGTAACATTTACAGTAACTAGTGCATGTGAAGCTCCGAAAACTTGTTCTGCTACATTCACGGTATCAGCACCGCCTACCTTAGTTTTAACGTGTCCGACTAACTTCACATTAAACACTTGCAAATCACAAGCAGAAGTTGATGCTTTATTTACAAGTTGGTTGGCCACAGCAACTATTACAGGTGGTTGCACTCCAATGATTGCAAACAACGCTAACGGAGCGCCATCAGAATGCGGGGGTTCTAAAACTGTAATCTTTACCGGAATCAGTAATTGTGCAAATAATGTGACTTGCAGTGCAACATTTACTGTTGCTCCGATTCCTCCACCAACAATTAGTTGTCCTGATGCCATAACTATTAATTGCGATGCATCAAGCCTTCCATCAAATACAGGATTTCCATCAGCAACTGATGCTTGCAACAATATGCCAGTACTTACTTATGATGATCAAATCACTCCTGGTAGTTGTAACGGCAATTATACTATAAACAGAACATGGACAGCAACTGATAAGTGTAATAATACTAACACGTGCTTGCAGGAAATTACTGTGCGCAATTTGATTATACCAACCTTTACTCTACCTCCAAACATTACCATTTATAAGCACTCATCTGCATCAGGATCAAAATTACTGGTTAATTATAATTTCAACTTTGGTAATTTATATAATGCACTTTCACCAATACGATATACAGGCATTACATCGGCAGTTGACAATAGTTCAAATACATTCTTAAAAACAACAGGAACAACAACAGGAGGTCTTGCATTTGCAAATAATGCTGTTGCAGGAAAGGCATTAACAGTAATCAATTCTAATCAATCTGGTTATTGGCAATTCAATCTTGGTGGAATGAATTTACCAATTTTTACCAATTTTGAAGTTTATGTTCAGGCTTTCCGGAAAGGAACTGCAAGTGCAACAACATTATTAATGGATTATAGCACTGATGGTACAAACTGGACGAATTTTAGTTCGACATCATTAGTAGTTGGAAGTTGGATTCAATGTACTTCTCCAATAGCCGGTGTATCCAATCCTACGAATTTATATATTCGTATCAGATATTCAGGTGGATCTACTGCTGATCCAAAAGATTTGCACATAGATAATTTCCAGGTTAAAGCCTTAAAGGGCGAAGAACCTTGTGCATTCGATGATGCGCCTTCCATTACGGGTAATCCAACCAATATTATTACTCCATGTGATCCCGATCCCACATCGACGTACAGCGATTCTGTTAGTTTATCTACATGTATTTCTAAAGTATACAGAACTTGGACAATAACAGATGATTGTGGAAATTCTTCTACAGGAAGTGGAAAACAAATAATCACAATTTTAGATACACTTGGACCAGTGATAACTTGTGCAACTGGAAGTATTCTAACAAATAAAGCAGATACTACAAAATGCTACTATACCGTAAGCAATACCAATCTTGATGCGAGTGCAACAGATGCTTGCTCTGGAGATTCCGTATCAATTACCAATAATTGGAATTTTTCTCCTACACTATTAGGAGTTAAATTACCTGTAGGAGTTCATAATATAAAATGGACCGCAACAGATTTATGCGGAAACACTTCTACATGCACTTCGATTGTCAATATATTTGAAACAGAGCCACCGGTTGCAAAATGTAAAAACGATTCAATATATCTGGATTCAACTGGATTGTATACCGTTACAGTAAATAATTTCAACAATGGATCAACAGATAACTGCGGAATAAAATCAATGAAACTCGATCGTTATGTTTTTGACTGTGACGCCATACCATCTCGTGTAGTGATTTTAACAGTGACAGATTCTACCGGATTATCTGATACCTGTCAGGCAATTCTTAAAGTTATTGATAATAGTCCACCAGTTATTAAGTGTAAAGACATTAGTATTTCTTTGCCTCCAAGTAAATCAAAAACAATTACAGCTGATGAAGTTCTTCTCACTTCTAAAGACAATTGTGGATTTGCAAGCAAAACGGTGATACCTAATAAGTTTGATTGTAAGAGCCCTAAGACGACCGTTGTAACAGTAACTGTCACCGATCCATCTGGCAATTCGTCCACCTGTATGGCAACCGTAACAATTACAAATACGGCTGACGCTGATTGTGATGGCGTCAGTGATGTTTGTGATGTATGTCCATTTGGAGATGATTCGGTGGATAATAATAATGATGGTTTACCTGATTGTAAATATCCACCTCCTTTCAGCAAGATTAAAGCCAGTTGGAAATGTGGCACAATTCCACAGAAAGTATATATCGCTGAAAAAGGATCAAATGGTCAGTGTACTACTAAATGTATTTTATTTTCAACTTACTTACAAAATCCTAGTCCAAATCAATCTTTAGGTCCATGCATAGAATGCAACAATGCGTTTGATTCCGATCCTAATACAGAGGCGATTCCAGGTGAAGAAGCTGATCTACAACACGACCCACTTCATAAAATAGCAAGAAAAGGTCAGATAGACTTTAGAATTGTACCGAATCCGAATTATGGTGTATTTGATTTGTATTTCGACAAACAAATTGAAGAAGGTAGTATTCACATCTACAATTTACTAAACCAGGAGATGTGGCGATTGAATATAACGGGCTCAACAGATATTGTCAAAATTAATTCGAATGAATTCAGGCAACGAGCATCTGGATTATATAGAGTCGTGTTTAAGAACAAGTCAGGAAAAACTATTCAATCCTTGTTAATATTAAAGTAATGAGTTAAAATTATTATTAAAACAAAAAAGGTGAAAAAATTAATTTTTTCACCTTTTTTGTTTTACAGAAAATGTGTATTAAAAATGATTATTGATTTTTTCTATATTTCAAATAAATGATAATTGCATCCAAATCATCAGAATTCATTTTTTGTGTAAATCCGTGAGTTTCATTTCTGATTTTCATAAAGACTTCATAGGATTTGATTTGTTCAGTTGTAAAATTGGGTCCCTGATCCATACTTTGGTATTTACTACCATGACATTCTTGACAATTTATCTTGTACAATTTAATTCCATGTTTAATTATGGATGTTAATTCCTTCTGATCTTCCTTAGATAGTTCTGGTGGAATGTAATAATCTTTTTTATTTATTGAACAATGCAAGAAAAAGGCTCCTGCAGTAATAAAAGCAAGTGGTTTCAATTTTATCATATTGCGAAATTAATACTCTCCACCAATTTTGCGGCTATTTAATTTTTTTCTACTAGACAAAGGCAATGAATTTGGTGGATCTTCAAAAATAATTTTTTCATCCAATGATTCCATAAATTTTAACAAGGCTAACTTTTCTGGCTTACTTAAATTTAAAGAATCTTGTGATAATGTTTGATTTTCAATTTTCAAACCCTTACCGATTCCTCCGCCGGTATTATAAAAATCGATTACTTCATCTAAATTATTAAATACACCATTATGCATATATGGTTTAGTATGCAGTACATTTCTGATTGTACCCGTGCGGAATGCATTCATTGTTTCTGAAACAGAGTTAATTAAATAGCGTCCTTTGTCTGAACTCAATTTATCAAATTTGTTTGTTGCAGGTACACCTATCACCTCAAACTCACTACCAATATATGGCGGTTTGACTCCATTAAATTGAGGAGCAAAATGGCAAGTCGCGCATTGTGCCTTACTCATAAATAGATTAAATCCATTTATACTAGTGGAATCCAAAATAGTTATTTGATTCATTGCATCATCAAATGTGGAATTAAAATAACTGAATTTGCTGTAATATAAAATAATTGCTGATGTGATATGCTTCAAGCCTATCTCTTTTTCTGTGCTGAGTTTTGCAAATTTTTTAAGTTTAGTTTTATATTCCTTACAGCTCAATACTTTATCCAATAATTCTTGTTCGCGGTTATTTAATTCCAAAGGATTGACAAGTACATCTTTTACCTGATTACCTAAATTAAAATGTTTGCCGTCTAACATGACCAAATGATTGAATTCAACATTTATCAAACTTGGAGTATTTCTATCGAGCCTTGTCAATTGATCAAATTGCAAACTAGTAACAACTGCTGTATCCGTAAAATATTCCTTTGGTTTATGACATGAAGCGCAACTTCTTTTATTATTACCGGATAAAATCGGATCATAAAAAAATAATTTACCCAAACCTTGGACTTCTTCCAATATTAAACTATCAGTGATTGAACGATATACTCCAAATACATTTTGACCTGCAAACAACTTCTTATCGTAAATGGACATTACATCATCATTTAAGGAATAATCATTGTAGCTTATCGATTTTACAGAATACGATTTTATGAACGATTGATTCAACGCAAAAAGTGGATTGATAAAATCTCTAATGAAAATAAAATGATTAAATTTCTCAGGATCTATTGATTGGCTTTCGACAAATGAAATCATCTTGGAAAACAATGAAAAATAATTCTCCGTTATTGGAAATTCCGGAAAACTGAGATTGTAAGCGGAATAAATTCTCGATATCTGATTTAGCATTTCCTTCAATTCGGGAATAATGTTTTTCTTTTCAGGACATTCGAATCCTGTTGTATAAATTGTAGATAGGTTTAATAAAAACAAACGATTAGCGAGAAATAAATGATGATGACTACTTAGGTTTGTTGTGATTGAATCATTCAAATAAATGCGGGATGATTCTAGTGAAGCTTTAAGTAGAAACAATAATGAATCACTCCTAACTGTTTCTTCACCAAGATAAAGTTCAGCCAAAGTAAGTCCTGCTCCTTCTCTTTTATAAGGTTTTTCAAATTTTTCGAATACTTCAGTTTCCCACTCCACCGGCAGAGGACCATTTATTTTTTTGTAAGCCAGAGGCTCCAGATACCGCAACCAAAAATCAATTTTTTTTAATTGAATTCGCAAAATACTTATTCGTTGTATTAAGTTTTGTTTGATTTTTGGCGCATCCACATTCAAATGTGAAATATCTTTTAGCAGAATCTCTTGATTGATTATAAAGGTATCAATAGATGATTTGTAGAATTCATTATACAAATTCTGTTTATTGGTAGAAGAAATCCAGATAATACTTGAAATCAAAATGAGGACAGTGATTGATCTAAGTGCAAACAAGTTCATTGCGTTCTACCGAATTAATTATTGAATGCGAAAGTCCATAAATTTGAATGCATGTTTATTTGACCTTTAATTAAAATTATAATCACGATGCAAAGGTAGAGGATTTAGAACAAATCTTTTATTTACTTCTTATTTCAACATCGCGATACGTACATGAATTCTGAAAACATTCAAACCAATTTAAGCTATGAAGATTCCGGTAATTTATGCCGTATGTTTAATCGCAATGACTGATCGTAAAAAATATAACTCCAGAGCCAATTGATGAATACAATCAATTTATTTTTTACTCCGATCAAATAATAAATATGGACAAACAACCAGGCAAACCAGGCTAAAAATCCACTCATGAATAAACCATGAAAATCCAAAACCGCTTTGCTTCGGCCAATTGTTGCCATAGTCCCTTTATCAAAATACTGAAATTGCTTTTTATTCTTCTTTTGAATACTTAGCCGTAGCATTTTCGCCAGATAAGCTGCCTGCTGAAGTGCCACCGGGGCCAGGCCTGGTAAACCATTAGGAAATTTTTCGGATGGCATCAAACCTACATCACCAATTGCATAAACATTTTCAATACCATTGATTTCAGCATTTCCATTAACTATAATCCTTCCACCTTTATCATATGAATTATCAGGCAATCCGGGTATAACTGCAGCTTTAACTCCAGCGGCCCAAATTATTTTTCTTGCACGGATTTGTTTTCCAGTTGATAACACAACCAGATTCTGTTGCATATCCGTAACATAATTTGAGAGATGAATATGAACTTCCATCCGGATTAAGTCTTTTAAAGCTGCTTGAGAAGCTTTGTCAGACATACTATCCAGCAATCGATTTGAGGCCTGAATCAAATGGATGTCCATTCTCTGCGGATTTAAATCAGGATAGTCTTTAGGTAAAACATGTTTCTTCATCTCAGATAAGGCACCTGCAAGTTCCACTCCAGTCGGTCCACCTCCTACTATAACAATGTCCATTAATTCTTTTTGCTCTATAGCATCCGTAGTCATCACAGCTTGTTCCAGATCATCGAGAATCGCATTTCTAAGAAACAATGCTTCCGAAACGGACTTTAGAGGAATGGAGTATTTCTCAAAATTTGGATTTCCATAATAATTTGTTTTGGCTCCCATTGCCAACACCAGGTAATCATATTTCAAAATGCCTATGCTTGATTCTATTCTTTTTTCGTCAGAAATCACTTTAGTTACTTCCGCAACTCTGACGTAAAAATCCTTCACATCCTGAAAATTTTTGCGTAGTGGGAAGCAAATCGAACTGGGTTCTAACCCTGACATAGCTACTTGATAAAACAGAGGTTGAAACTGATAATAGTTATTTTTATCCAATAACACAATCTGAAATTCTTTGCCTTTAAGTTTAGAGGCTAAGGTAAAACCCGCAAATCCTGCACCGATTATTACAAGTCTTGGTTTATCTGAATCCGGAATATTGAAACGCATAGTAAGGGTTTGATTAAATTTGCTGTTTGTTTAACAACTATTCTGGTGAATAGATTAAGAACCAATAAAACATAATATCGAATGAATTTTACCGATTTTAAGACCACCGCTGAACGATTTATGAGATATGTGCGCATAGACACACAGGCAGATCCTACTTCCCTCAGCATACCATCCTCAGCCAAACAGAAAGAATTATCCGAGTTATTACTAAAGGAATTGACTGCCGCAGGGATAGAAGCCGAATTGGATGTACACGGATATGTTTATAGCTCATTACCTTCCAATTCTGATAAATTCATTCCTTCGATTTGTTTTTGTGCTCATGTGGATACCGCACCGGATTGTAGCGGAACCAATGTAAAACCCATAATGCATTCCAACTATGCACAGCAAGATCTTATTCTTCCCGATGACCCCTTAATAGTGATCACGCCAAATGAATTTCCAGAATTAAAATCAAAAACCGGCGAAAATATTATTACGGCCAGTGGTCTGACTTTACTTGGTGCAGATGATAAAGCAGGTGTTACTGCCATTATGGAAGCCCTATTGTACTTGAAAAATCATCCTGAAATAAAACATGGAAACATCCGAATACTTTTTACACCTGATGAAGAAATTGGACGCGGTGTTGATCATGTAGATTTAAACAAACTCAAAGCTGATTTTGCATATACTTTGGATGGAGGCGAACTTGGAAGCCTTGAAGACGAAACCTTTTCAGCAGACGCCGTTAAAATTGAAATTCAAGGAGTCAGCACACATCCGGGCTATGCAAAAGGCAAAATGGAAAATGCTATTAAAATAGCTTCTGAAATCATTGCTGCATTTCCTAAAGAACATCTTATTCCTGAAGCAACTTCAAACCGACAAGGCTTTATACATCCTGTTAA
>JAYVIT010000124.1:0-2121 GCA_043769965.1 Saprospiraceae bacterium | reverse complement strand
TTTCCTTCATTAAATTCGGCACCAAACTTTTCATAGAGTGCCATGGCGACATCTTCATGATCAGACCAATTGATAGGCAGGTTTTCAATTTTATTAAATGACATGCATCTTATTATTTTGAGATGAGAAAGTTTTGTAAAATAAGCAATTGGCAAATGATTAGTAAATTATTATATTTCATTCCTTATTTCTTTTTCCTACAGCCTACAGCCTAATAGCCTACAGCCTATTCCTCAATGTTCGTGTCCGATAATTCTTTTTTGATCTGGAATTTCTAAAATGATTTCAGCGGATTCTTTTAAAATAATGCATTGACAGGCAAGTCTGGATTCCAAACGTGGATTAATGGCCCTGTCAATAAAATCTTCTTCTTTTTCAGAAATTTCTTCGAGGAATGTATCTCCTTTCAAAATATAAACATGACATGTAGAACAAGCACATACACCGCCACAATTGTGACTTAAATGAATATCCTGTTCTTCCGTGATTTCAAGAAGAGATTTTTGGAGTCCTTCTGTCTCTATGACTTTTTCAGGAATGCTTTTATCTTCAAAACGAAATATGATTTTTGACATAAAGTTTTCAGACAAGCACAACAATAAGTAGGGGTAAAGGTTCATGAGGGAAAAGGCTGTAGGCTATAGGTTGTAAGGGAAGAATAAAGGAATGAAAGAATTGACGCTTTAATCTCGTATAGGAGTTAAATTTTTTATTAACTATTAACCATTGCCAATTTTCCTCGCCTACAGCCTACAGCCTATAGCCTACACCCTTTAGCCGGGCAGCTAAATGTTTTGGAAGTAACCAAACTTCAAAGAGATAAAAAATAACAGCGAAGAATACAGGTAATACTATTTTTTATATATTTATTCTTTGAATTACATCAACCGGTATCATGGAAGAGACAGTAAAAGCCCTTGAAGCGCGGAAATACAAGTTTAAAGAATTGAAAGTGTATGCCTCCACCGAGTGGTTGGCTGACAATAAGAAAAAGTATCGCCAGGTATTTGACCGGTTTGAAACATCCTATGTTTATGTGGAATTGTCTTTTATTAATAAATTATTTGACAAAGAATCCTGGGAAACGGATATCGAATTGAAATGCTTTAGCCTTATCAAAACCAAGAAAGAAGTATGCAATCTAAGCTTTAGACGGAAAATATCAAAGTTTGATCATACGGTTTATATAAGAGAAGGATGGGGAAATAAAAAGGAAGGTTCATTTTGGAAGAAAGGTGGTTACTATTGGGAGGCCTGGATGGACGATGAAAAAGTAGGTAGTAAATATTTTTATATAGAAGATCCAGGTATCAGCCGGAATGACAGTCAAAAACCATATGTTGAACTTCAATCTTTAAAATTGTATGAAGGTCCTTTTGAAGATGTAGTACAAGAAGAAAGAAGATTTGTAAAAACATTCCACGGCGAAGAGACACGATATGTTTATGCAGAATTGGTTTTAAATAATAAATGTGTTCAGTCACATTGGCAATGCGAAATCTTTGTAAAATTTCTAAATGAAGCGCGCGAACTCAAAGGTCAGGTTACAAGACTGGTGCCTGTTCGCAAAGAAGATGATAAAATATATATTACTGCAGGTTGGGGTTCTAATGTTAAAGGCTCTTGGTGGGAAGGATTGTATACAGTAGAAATTATTTTTCTGGAACAATTACTTGCAGTAATGCCATTTGAAATTGGTTTTGATTTCGAAGAAGGTATACCACCAATTACTTTGCCACATGCATCCGATCCCATTGTATTACCTGGACAAGAAGTCGATCAAACCAAATTAGAAGATGTCCTCAAAGAATTGGACCAATTGATTGGATTGTATGAAATCAAACGTAAGGTTAGAGAACATGCACAATATGTCAAATTCTTACAATTAAGACAAGACAAAGGAATCAAAGAAGAAGAAAAACTGATGATGCATTCTGTTTTCTTTGGCAATCCCGGCACAGGCAAAACTACGATTGCGAAAATGATGGGGAAGCTTTATAAAAAAATGGGTGTGTTGTCAAAGGGCCATGTGTATGAAGCTGATCGCGCAGAATTGGTCGGGGAATATATTGGCCAAACTGCACCTAAAGTGAAAGAGGTCATTGAAAAAGCACGTGGTGG
>JAYVIT010000123.1:0-3576 GCA_043769965.1 Saprospiraceae bacterium | reverse complement strand
TTAAAAAACTGGAACTTCAATTACGATTCAAACCGGATCGAGCCTGTTTATTTTGATGTATGGTTTGATATTTTTCACAGAATGGTTTGGGATGAACTTTTAATGGATACAATCAAAAAAGCAGTTGCAATACCAAATGATCAAACTACCATTGCATTCATGAAAACAAAACCATTACATGCTTATTTTGATTATAAGAAGAGTACTGAAGTAGAAGATGCAAAGAAAATTATTCAAGAATCTTTTGACAGTTTAATAGTGTATTGTCAAAATGATATCAAGGCAAAGGATTGGGCTGAATACAAAGATGCAAGTATTTCGCATATGGCCAAGATTCCGGCATTTGGAAAAAACCATGTTCGAACTTCGGGTTCTAAAGACATCATTAATGCACATGGAAAACTAGAAGGACCTTCCTGGAGAATGATAGTCGAAATGGATACTAAAAAAATCAATGCATTTGGAATCTATCCTGGTGGACAATCGGGTAATCCGGGAAGTCCATATTATACACAAATGATTGATGATTGGTCCAATGGAAAATATTATTCCCTGGACTTTATGCAATCGGTTCCTGAAAATAAAAGTCCTTATATCATCATGACATTCAAAAAATAATTATGAAATCAAATACTTTGTTTTATGCACTAGTTTTAATTGGAAGCATCATTAGCCTTTTTGTCCCACTATGGTTTTTACCTTTCATAGTAGCAATTCCAGTTAGCTATTATTTTGATGTAAGTTTGAAAAAATCTATGCTGGTGCATCTGATAGTATATGCGGTGATTTGCGCTGCTTTTTGTATGTATTCATACAGTGCAGGTAGCAAAGAATTAGTTAGTATGATAGGCCAGATATTTAAAGGAATTTCTTTTTCTGTTATGATGATACTGAGTTGTGTATTGTTTGGAGTGACCGCTATGTTGGGAGCATGGGTTGGGGGAGCAATAAGCAATAAGCAATAAGCAATAAGCAATAAGCGGTCAGGTTAAAAAGATGGGGAGTACATATTATTCAATATTCTTTAAATAATTAATCAATACTTTATAAACTTCGTAATTCATTCTCGAATGCTTTCGGGATTAATCATTATTCCCTGCAGCAGGCGGGGAAATTCTGCTAATTTGTTCAGTATCAGTACTATTGAATGAATAATGAACGCCCCCGCCTGCTTCGGGCAGGGATTAACGCCCGCCTGCCTAGTCGGGCAGGAATGATGAATTATGAAGTAAAGAGATTTCATAGAAAGATTGTAAAATTGATTTACTCCCCAGAAAATGAACTTGACCCGCAATAGGCAATAAGCATAATGTATTTTCAAAGAGATTAAGATACAAATAATTTATCTTGAAATGATCAATTGTTTTTTCAATGGACGATTGCCATTCATAGATAGATACAAGGAATAATTTTGAGGAACAAGATCTTTTGTGGATAATGTCAATTCGTTATTCGATAACTCTTTAAATCGAAAGGTTTTAATCATGCGACCTTGGGTATCCTGTATCCACAAGTCTAAAGAGTTTATTGTAAGTTCTTTTGAAAAAATCAACCGAAACTGTTTATTTGCAGGGTTTGGAATGAGGACTACTTCTGTAGTATCTTCATGATCTTCTATTTTTTTGGACGCAGTTGTTTTGTCTTTAATAAAGTACACTTTCAGATGATATGGATTGCTTTTAGTTAGATGTGCACTATCTATTTGCCAGGGATTTCGATATTCACTTGGATTGTAAATGCCACCAAAGATGGTTCCGATACATGTAGTATCGTTTTGTATTGAATTCAAATCAATAATGTCTTCATAAATAATTTTGATTTCTGGATTTAATAAAAATTCAGAATTCGTTCCGAAATATCCTGGTAATTCTTCTGGATAAAGATATTCTAAAAAGCTGCCATCATTTTTGCGGGTGATGCTGCTGACCGATTTTACAAATGGAACATATCCATCCCGGCTTATAGCATTGATAGAATCGCGGTAATATTCAGCCATACCTCCAAAAAATAACTGGTGCATTTCATTTTTGGTATGGTCAAACATTCCGATTCTGGCGCAATTGTATGCAGCATATTTATGTTCAAAATCAAAAATTTCTTCATAGTTCTGATTTTGAATTAATGCAGTATTCAAAAATGCTCTTGCCACATTGTATTGAAAAACTCCGGATAACACCATTAGTTTGATTTCTCCGTTTCTGTCAATGATCGGATTTACATTATAGTCTCTCCTGTGAAAAACGGCATCATTAGTTATTTCTTTTATTAGAGCATATTGAAGTGTATCTCCACTTTCAAAAAATTTAATTATGCGTAATGCATCCGTATATTTTTGTGTTATGCTGTGATCATCCACGGAATATTTTCCATCAAATTTATGTCCACCTACAAGATAGAATAAGGAATCCATAATTCTCAATTGCGCTCCGGCAACTGCAAATTGATCTGAAACTATGTATTTTATGGTTGGAGAAATATCTTTATTCAAAAGAATTCTTTCGATGCAATCTTTAAAATTGATTTTTAAAAATAAGGGATAGGTTTTATAAATTCCGGATTTCGATTGTCCATATCCGCCCATTATATAAAGCGATTGACTATCCTGGATAAAATTCGCATTTGCAGCATTCAGGTAATCGGTTAATTCTGCATTTAGTGAATCCGGTTTGTATTGTATAATAGAATCATTCAAAGTATTCCATAGATAGATGTTTGAATTGCTTTTAGTATTTTCAAAACCGCTTTCCTTTTCATGAATGCCATCCGTTCTTCCACCAAGCATCAGAACATATTCACCATATTTCCCAAAAGCAAAGGAATGGATTAAAGGCCAGTTTTTTAGTTTGATGGTATCAAATAAAAATCTACCTGCGACCTGACTATGTAATTGGTGTAAACCAAAATAAAAAATGGAGGAAAGGAAAAAAATACACTGTAATTTTTTTATTGAATGCATGTGTTTGAATGGGGACATAAAATGATACTTACCATTTTTCTTTTGGCAACTTGGTCACGCCGAAAAAACGCCGGACACTATACTTCCCGGTTCCATACACCAATACATGAATCATACCACCGATAAAGGCAATGTTTTTCATAAAATGAATAGCCTGAACATTTCGAATACTAGCCGGGTCATTCCAAAAGGAAAAAACGATAAATGTAATGGGGACCCAATACATCAATAAAAGGGTAACCGCAAAACCTGGTCTATAACCTAATAATAAAAATAATCCGCCCACTGCTAATGCAAGGGAGGTGAGATAGATGAAAAAAGCCGGATTCCAGTGCAAACCATATTCGATCATGGTCTCTTTTGTTCGATCCATGAACTTTACAGTAGTGAAGGCTTCAAACAATGAAATAGCTGCTATCATAGCACGAGCAATAAGATCAAATATATCTCTCATAAGGTTTGGCTAATAAAAATTGGAATCAGGCAGAAAATGATTGCCCACAACCACAGGTATCTTTTGCATTGGGATTTACAAAAGAAAAGCCTCTGTTGTTAAGACCTTCAACCCAATCAATTTGCATACCGGCAAGGTAAAGTGAATGGGCCTTTTCCATGAATAC
>JAYVIT010000122.1:0-21403 GCA_043769965.1 Saprospiraceae bacterium | reverse complement strand
GAAAGATGTTTTACAATAGGGCAGCTCCGATGACACCGGCACTATCTCCCAGTTTTGGTTTGATGAAATGAGTTCTCAGGTCATAATTGAAAATATATTTTTTTACTTCTTCCCTGCCTTCATTATAAATGAGATCCATTTTACCTATTCCACCTCCAAATACAATCACTTCCGGATCAATTATATTAATTACAGTTGCAAGTGCTTTTCCAAAGTAGTGTATGAAGCGATTCATGGTTTCACTTGCGGCACTATCACCTTCGGTATGTAGTTTATAAATATCAGAAGCTATGAGTTTCTTTCCACTTAATTTGTAATAGTATTTTTCACAGGCTGGACCGGAGATGAACATTTCAACGCAACCTTTTTTGCCACAGTAACATAAGTCCCCACTTTCATCGAGAATGTTGTGTCCCCATTCGCCACCTATTCCGTGTTTACCATGAATGACTTTTCCATTTACGACAATACCACTTCCAACGCCTGTGCCCAATATCACACCAAACACAACTTCCGGATTTTTTACTATATCGGGTACTGCACCTAACAATGCTTCAGCCATTGCAAAACAATTTGCATCATTTGCCATTGTAACTTCTATTCCTAAAAGTGCCTCCAGATCTTTTTTCATCGGTCTTCCAATCAAGCCTAAAGTATTGCTATTTTTAATGAGCTGTGTATCTTTATCTACAATTCCTGGTGTACCAATTCCCAATTTTGTTGGTTTGGTACCAGCTTTTTCACTAATCTGTTGAATGAGTTTTTGAATCTGTGATAAGATATGATCATAACCCTCACTGGCTTCTGTTGGTACACGTTGACGATCTATAATCTGCAGTTCGGGAGTCGTTTGGATAACAGCTCCTTCTATTTTTGTTCCACCTAAATCAATTCCCCATAAGAGATCGGACATGGACTATTTTTATTTGTTTGACGATGATTGGTAAAAATAAGCAATAGGCAATTGACAATAAGCAAAAAACATTAGCTAATTTTTAATTTTTTCATTTTTAAAAATCGGGTGTCGGCGGTCAATGGTCTGTGGTCTGTGGTCGATCTTCTATTGTATGATTTTCAATGCCAATGGAATAATTTTTATGTCAGCTTCTTTTATCATACCCATGTATTCTCCATCAATATGATAATGTTGTTCTTTATTCAAAGTTACTGAGACTTCAGTTGTTTTAATCAATTTACTCAACTTCGATTTTAAAATATTTCCTGTTAGAACCATTACGATGAAAGATGGAACCAGCCAGAATTTTGGTTTCTGAACAAGTAATACATCAGCAATACCATCTGTAACAGAAGCCAATGGAGAAACAATGGCATCATTACCCAATTGCGACGAATTTGCAAATTCTACTATCCATATATTTTGAAATATAACTTCATTCAATCTAATCTCAAATAATTCACTGGTTTTATAAAGGGCCAATGCCAATTTGAAATATGTACGGAAACCACGTTGTCCTTTGACTCCAAAATGTTTTGTAACCAATGCGCTGAATCCAATTCCACAAGTATTGCAACAATAGTGATCATTGATTTTAATTAGATCGATTGCTTGCAAATTTCCTTGATCTAATTTTTGAATGGCTTTGTTTGCCTGAAGTGGAATTTTCAAATGCCTCGCTAATCCATTTCCAGATCCGGTTGGTATGATTCCCAAATATGCATTCGTATTAAGTATTGTTGATACAAGTTCGCTTACGGTGCCGTCACCACCCACGGCAACTATACATAAATCATCAGTTTGCATGTAATTGGATAAAATGCTACTGCTGTGGCCCGCATAACGGGTATATAGTATTTCGTAATTATCTGAAGTAAGATTTGTAGATATAAGCTTTTCCCAATTTCTAAGTTTTTTATTTCCCGAACTGGGATTGACGATAAAGATAAATTTCCTGCCTGTCTGACTCATTCGGGGTCAAAATTAGATTTTGTCGATCATTTTTAGCATTTTAACCAGTAAAGACCATGAAATAGTCAAATTTTATGCATAATCATGATCTATGTATTGCATAGTACTTGATTATGTATTAGATTTGCACCATGAAAATTGAAAATTCTATCGCACAAATGAAAAAAGGAGTTCTCGAAATGTGTATCCTGTCCATCATCAACCAGGAACAGGCATATCCTTCAGACATTATTCAAAAACTGAGGTTGTCTGAATTAATAGTTGTAGAAGGTACCTTGTACCCGATTCTTACCCGTCTTAAAAACAGTGGTTTGCTGGAGTATCATTGGAAAGAATCGAATGCCGGTCCTCCACGAAAATACTTTACCATTACTGAGTCGGGTAAAGAAGCATTAAATATCTTGTCTGGTAGTTGGACACAATTTGTACAATCCGTTAATCAATCACTTCAAAACAAAAATGAACATGAATAAAATACAACACATCAATGTAGGCGGCTTTCCTTTTTCAATCAATGAAGATGCTTTTTATAAATTGGATCAGTATCTCGTAAGATTGAATAGCCACTTCTCAAGGTCCGAAGGTTCGAAAGAAATCATGGAAGACATAGAATCCAGGATTGCAGAATTATTTAAAGAGTATATGCAAGGCGGATCAATTGTAAATCTGGAACATGTGAACAAGATGATGCAGGTGATGGGGACGCCTGAGAATATTGGTGCTGAGACCGAGGAGGAAAATCAATCTCAATATTCTGAACGGTATTATCGCACTGGTAAAAGAATGTTCCGGGATCCATATGATAAAAAGATCAGTGGTGTTTGTTCAGGTCTTGCGCATTATTTCGGAATACAAGATCCAACCTGGGTAAGAGTAGCATTTGTATTTATGATATTCTGGGGATTATTTGGAGTTCTATTATACATCGTATTGATCTTCATAATGCCACAGGCTTTTTCAGCTGCAGATCGTCTTGCAATGAAAGGTAAAACAATCAATATTCAAAACATTGCGGAAAAAGTCGAAGAGGAAATCGAAGAAATGTCGGATCACTTTCATCAGTGGAGAGATAAGTGGAAGGGGAGGAAAGGGAAGAAGTTTTGAGGGAAAAAATCTAGATTTATCTTCGTTGCAAAAGCTTGAAGCGGGACACTTCAAGCAACTGGATCTTAGCATATTTTATAAGTGTTATTAATTTTTATTGCTACAAATAAATTTGCATCAAAGTCAAAGAAAAAATTTCAGCTTCGTGGTGATAGCTTGAAGCGGGACACTTCAAGCAACAACTTTTTTAATATTAATATCGTATAGTTGTAAGAAAATCAAATTCATTTTTCTTGTCTTTGTAAGATTTATAAGAGCATAGTTTATAATCTGCATTGTCTTTTACCAAATCAGCTTGCTTAGGATTATTATGAATGTAATTTATTTTTTGGAAAATAAATTTGTCACTAAATATATTTATACTTAATGACGGAGATTTCCAGATTTGGAATTCGCGATTTCTTTTATTAACAAGAAAAAGACTTTTTTCATCTTCTGTCATATTCCGTAACATTTCTTTTGAAGTAAAACCCAACATACTTTGTTTAATATCGCTATTTGAAAATGGTTGAATAACTTCATAAATTATATGAAAGTGATCAGACATAATTACGAAGCTATAAATAGTAATTCTTTTTTGGGTCACATGAAACCGGAATGAATCCAAAATAATATCTACGATTTTACTTTGAATGAGTAAATCACGTCATTCAATAATCGTACAGGTAGTGTAGAATAAATTACCAAAATTAATTTTGGTTCTCATAGTATGTTTGACAAAAATAAGCATCATTCATGTAACCCCAAAAAGATCTTAATTTTTTTAACAAATTTATTTTAATTCAAAGCGAATATGTTGTTGCTTGAAGCGTCTCCGCTTCAAGCTTATTGCTGGGAGTAATTCGTCCCGCTTCACGCTTCTTGCGAGGAGTTGTACATCCCTATTTCAAGCATCTTGCTCTGAGTTGTAAATCCCTGTTTCAAACTTCTGACTGGGAGTAATGCGTTCGTGCATCTTGCTTCATGGCATATCTCGAAAATTTGTTGAAACTCTTTCTTACCTTTGCCCTCCACATGTTGCATTTAAAAAACTTTATTGGAGGAAACTATATCGAACCACTCGATAAAAATTATTTTGATAATATTAATCCTGCTACTGGTGATGTCATTTCAAAAATTCCCGCAAGCAAGGATGCTGATGTTGCATTGGCAATTGAAGCTGCAAAAAGAGTATTCCATAGTTGGAGTAATTCAACATTAGAATCCAGATTTAAAATATTAAATAAAATTGCTGAAGGCATTGAATCAAAACTAGATGAATTAGCTTTAGCAGAAACAATCGATACAGGCAAAGCCATTCGGCATGCTCAACAAATTGACATTCCTCGTGCGGCAAGTAATTTTCGTTTTTTTGCTACGGCTGCGATGCAGTTTGCTTCTGAATCTCATGAGATGCCAGGGCAGGCAATAAATTATACATTGAGACAACCGATAGGAATTGTAGGATGTATCTCTCCCTGGAATTTACCATTGTATTTATTCACCTGGAAAATTGCACCTGCACTTGCAACTGGAAATTGCGTAATTGCAAAACCTTCGGAGTTTAGTCCCACTACTGCTTATTTGCTTGGAGAAATTTGTAATGAAGCAGGTTTACCAGGAGGTGTACTCAATATTTTACAAGGTTATGGAAATGAAGCTGGCGAAGCAATAGTTACACATCCTGAAATAAAAGCCATATCATTTACAGGTGGCACAAAAACTGGAGCACATATTGCTTCTGTTGCTGCACCGAAATTTAAAAAACTGAGCTTAGAATTGGGCGGAAAAAATCCTTGTTTGATTTTTGCAGATTGTGATTATGAAAAAATAGTAAAACAAGTTATACGTCTTGCATTTTCAAACAGCGGACAAATTTGTTTGTGTGGAAGCAGAATATTAATTGAAGAAAATATCTACGAACAATTTAAGACTGATCTGGTGAATGAAGTTTCAAAACTCATTCCTTCAGATCCGGAAGATGCTTCAAGTAAAATGGGTTCACTGATTTCTGAACAGCATCAACAAAAAGTATTGTCTTATATTGAATTAGCAAAATCAGAGGGAGGAAATTTACTTTGTGGTGGAGGTTCGTTTAAAGTGGAAGGAAGATGCTCGAATGGTTACTTTATTTTACCAACCGTCTTTGAAGGTTTAAAACCGGATAGCCGCTGTAATATGGAAGAAATTTTTGGACCAGTCATCTCGCTGCAGTCTTTTAAAAATGAAGAAGAAGCCATTCAACTTGCCAATCAAAGTCATTATGGTTTAGCTTCTACAGTTTGGACTCAAAACTTAAGTCGGGCACACCGTGTTTCCCATAATTTGAAAACTGGTATCGTTTGGGTAAATTGCTGGCTGATGAGAGATCTTAGGACTCCCTTTGGCGGAATGAATGATTCCGGGGTTGGAAGGGAAGGCGGATGGGAGGCTATGAGATTTTTTACTGAAGCTAAAAATGTATGTATTAATTTCGGGCCTTTATAAATAGCATGTTCAAATTCATTTCTCATTTTGGAATTTATATTCAATGGCTGATGCAGGTTTTTCATAAACCTGAAAAAGTAAGCATGTATTGGAAGGAAACCCTCAGGCAAATGAATAGCATTGGCATTGGTTCTCTTGTCATTGTTTGTATAATCTCTATTTTTATCGGGGCTGTTACTGCCGTGCAGTTTGCTTATCAAATGTCGGGATCTTTGATTCCAAGGTATTATGTAGGTTACATTGTCAGAGATATGACGATTATAGAACTCGCGCCTACTTTTTCCTGCATGTTACTGGCGGGGAAAGTAGGTTCCAATCTCGCTGCAGAACTAGGTGGCATGAGGCAAAAAGAACATATCGATGCAATGGAAATCATGGGGGTAAACACTGCAGCTTACCTTGTTCAACCGAAAATAATTGCTGCTTTGATCGTAGTACCTATGTTGGTTTGCGTTGGTGCATTCATTAGCGTGATTGGAGGTTATTTGGCAGTCGTACCAACTGGTTTGTTTTCTCATGCAGAATATATACGCGGACTACGATCCTTTTTTGAGCCCTATAATGTTTGGATGATGTTTGTAAAAGCTTTCGTTTTTGCCTATATCCTTACGACGGTTTCATGTTATCAGGGGTATTTTGTAAAAGGAGGTAGCATCGAATTGGGAGACGCAAGCACAAGAGCAGTCGTTTATTCAAACATACTGATTTTGTTATCTGATTATATCATAGCAATGCTGATGACTTCATGATCAAAGCAATCAATATCTTCAAAAATTTTGGAGAACAAGAAGTATTGAAAGATGTTTCCTGTCAATTTGAACAAGGTAAAGCGAATCTAATCATCGGCAGATCCGGTGCCGGTAAAACAGTTTTGTTGAAAATACTTATAGGTTTGGTTCACCCTACTTCCGGCAAAATTTGGTATGATGATGTTGATTTTTATTCGCTGGAGAAACAACCGATGCGGGAGTTGCGCATGCAAATCGGAATGTTATTTCAGGGTTCTGCATTGTTTGATTCTATGAATGTCGAAGACAATATCCGTTTTCCTTTGGATATGTTTTCACACATGAGCAGAAAAGAAAAAAACCAACGTGTAAATTATTGTCTCGAAAGAGTCAGCCTTACGGGCACCAACAAAAAATATCCTTCTGAACTGTCAGGAGGAATGCAAAAACGGGTTGGAATTGCACGAGCTATAGTATTAAATCCTAAATATTTGTTTTGTGATGAACCAAATTCAGGTCTCGATCCGAAAACAGCTTTGGTCATCGATGAATTAATTTATTCAATAACAAAAGAAAATAATATTATAACTGTGATCAATACCCATGATATGAATAGCGTCATGGAAATTGGCGACAATATTTTTTTACTGCATGAAGGAAAACTCGCCTGGAAAGGAAACAAGGATGAAGTTCTCACCACAGATAATGAAACACTCGAAAGCTTTATTTTTGCATCACCTTTTTTGCAAAAGCTGAGAAAGAAAATGGCGGAGAAATAAAAAATGAAAGAATGTCGGAGCATAGCGGAGATCCCGCAAAGCGGGGAAAGAATAAAAAATGCAGTATTAATAATTTTTATTAAAAACTCATTACTCAAAACTCATAGTTCATAGTTTCCCCACACTTGTTGTTTTTCTAAAAGCATCCAAGCCGCATTCCAGGAATTGTGCATAGCTGGCAACACCTTCTTTGTATCCACGTGGTTTTGCAAGAACTTGTTCGTTTGGACTAACCATTACATATAAAGGCTGGCTATTCTGATTGAAGTTTACAATTTGAAAGTCGGCCCATTTATTTCCGACATTGCGCAATGGAGTTTTGCGGATTTCTGAATACATTTCTTTTTCTAAAGGTGCACGGTCGTCAACATATAAAGAGACAAGAACAAAATCATTTGCAATTCTACTCCGTACTCTTTGATCAACCCAAATATGTTCTTCTGTCTTTCGACAATTCACACAACCATATCCTGTAAAATCGACCAGCATTGGTTTGTTGACTTCTTTTGCGTATGCCAATCCATCAAAATAATTTTTAAAGCAATCAAGATTATTGGCGCATTTTGTAAAAGATGGATATTTACTTTTAATGTCTGTATCGAGTTTTTGTGCCGTTAAAAAATAATTGTAATAAGCTGGAGGAGCTAATCCACTCATCAATTTTAATGAATTGTATGTATGCAATTCTTTATTGTATTGAAATCCGGTGGTGAGATAAATCGTGGCAGCAAGTGAAATTAATGCAAAACTCCATCTTTTAACTGAAAGTTTTTTTACCGGACTATCATGGGGGAATTTAAAAATTCCGAATAGATATAAAGTTAACATTCCAAAAATCAAAATCCAAAATCCCATAAAAATTTCATAACCGAGAATTCCCCAATGTTGCACCATATCGGCAACAGATAAAAATTTAAAGGCTAAAGCAAGTTCCAGAAATCCCAATACTACTTTCACATTAGTCATCCACGAACCGGATCTGGGTAAGGAATTTAAAAATGCAGGAAAAGCTGCAAATAAACCAAAGGGTATTGCAAGTGCTGTTGAAAACCCAAGCATCACAATAAATGGACCCATCTTGGACGTAGCAGATTGCACAATAGCAGAGCCAATAATAGGACCGGTACAAGAAAAACTAACGATCGCAAGTGTAAATGCCATAAAAAAAATTCCAATCAGGCCACCCGACTCAGCCATTTTATCACTTTTATTAGCCCAACTACTTGGTAAAGTGATTTCATAAAATCCGAAAAAAGAAAAAGCAAATATGATGAATATGATAAAGAACAAAGTATTGGCGATCCAATTGGTCGATAATTCATTTAGTGCTGTTGCGCCGAAGACTGCGGTAATCAGAATTCCTATTGCAACGTAGATGACTATGATTGATAATGCATAAATAATTGCATTGCGGATTCCTTTTTCTTTTGTGTCTTTGGTAAAAAAGGAAACCGTTAGTGGAATCATTGGAAAAACACAAGGAGTCAATAGTGCAAGCAGACCTCCGAGAAATCCAAAAATAAAAGTCCAGAAATAATTTTTCCCCTGGGTCAATTCTTCTCCACAGTTTCCTGCAGGATTTTTTTGAGTTTCAATTAAAGTAGGAACTGTATGATTAATACTGTTGCCATCTCCGATTGCAGGCATTATTGGAGTTCCTTCTTCTGTTTCCAGTTTTAAATTATTTTTAGACGGGTCAAATTGAAATGCTATGTTTTTTGGAGGAAGACATTTTGTCGCATCACAACTTTGATAGCTAAAAAAACCATTGATCAATTTAGAAGGATCTTTTACTTTGATATCCTGACTGAATGTTGCATGCACTTTATATTTTATCAATTGCATTTCAAAGATCTCGTCGAATCCTTCAACCTTTTGATCTGAAGTTTCATAAATGGAACCAATCACTTCATAAGAATCGGAAGCGGTTAATTCAATATTGGTTGCGATAGGACCATCTTCACCAATATTGTGACTATAGATGTTCCATCCATCCTCAATGTCAACTATAAATTTTAATGTAAATATTCCGGGTTCTTTATTGATTAGTTCTGATTTAGATTTTACGGGATCATAAATTTCTGCTGAATTGCCATTTAGATTTTGAACAACAGGATTTAAATTAACTATGGGCACTGATCCAGGCATGCCTCCCATTGACTTTGGTTCTGGTTTTGGTCCATTCACATAAATTTCAAAATCTATATTTGTTGGTGGTATACATCTTTCGCTATTACAACTCATGAAATATGCAGAAGCCTTGATGGGTTTTGATGGGTCTTTTACTTTTATAACCTGAACAAAATCCACATGATCATAAAATTTTGATACAATCCGGTCTTCAAACAAAGGATCAGGGCCTTCCTTTTTTTTACCTTTTTCCTCCACTTTTCCTACTAGCTCAAATGCATTCGATTTTTGGATGGTAATCTCTGTAGGTTGCGGAGCGTCAGGTTCGGGATTGGAAGTCTGACTGTATATAGCCCAGCCATCATCCATTTTGGCTTTCAATATGAGTTCATAGGAGTTTCCAGATAGGGGCTTCACTTCATGGCTCCAGTGAACCGGGTCGAAGATTTGTCCAATTGCATTTGAAACAAAGAAAGCTAAAACGATAATAATCAATGGTTTTTGAATCTTCATTCTTCGAATTTAATGGTGCAAAAATAGAACAAAGCGAATGAACTGCAAGGATGTTTGAATCAGCTTTAATACGAGCTTAACCAAGGTTTAACGTCTTGCATTGAAAATCAAGCCAAACTCATGGAATATTCTTTAATCCACTGGAAGAGTGACTCAAACAATTGCTTTCCGTCTGAATTACCAAGTTCTGGTTCAGAGGCTCTTTCCGGATGTGGCATCATGCCGCAGACATTCCTACCTTCATTGCAAATTCCAGCAATGTTTAGACAGGATCCATTGATGTTATATTCATCGGTGACTTCGCCGTCTTTACTGCAATATTGAAATAGGATCTGTCCATTTTTTTGCAGACTTTCCAAAGTGTTTTCATCAGCAAAGAAGCGGCCATCAGCATGAGCGATAGGTATTTGATATGCTTTATTTTTGTCCAGAGTGCAGCTCAAAGGGGAGTCAGTTGTAAATGGTTTCAGGTAAACATTTTTACAGATAAATTTCTCATTGATATTGACCAGCAGTTGACCAGGTAAGAGTCCGGCTTCACAAAGGATTTGAAATCCATTACAAATCCCTATGACGAGTCCACCTTCATTGGCAAATCGAATAACTTCACTCATAATGGGAGAAAACCGGGCAATTGCTCCACACCGCAAATAATCTCCATAGGAAAAACCGCCAGGAAGGAAAAGGCAATCACCGGGATTGAATCCCACCAATTTGGTTTCCTTATGCCAGATTTTTTGAACATTTTTTTTGAACACATCTCCCAGGACATAGATCATGTCATCATCACAATTGGAACCCGGAAAAACGATTACACCAAATTTCATAGCTACCAGTTTTGAAATTGCAAAAATAAGGATGCGATAACTAAAAATAAGTGCAATGTTTCCTTTAATAAAGGATTTTTTATTTTAGTCAATAACATTCCTGAAAGTAAGGCAAGTGGAGTGAACAAAACAATCAAATGATGCACCTGTTCAATTTTAAGAAAGAAAATACTCCATAAACTGACAAACAATGCCCAGAATAAAATATCGTATTGCTTTTGTGAGATAATACTTCGTTTACTTTGAAAAAACTGGTACTGCATCACATTTAAAATGATAAACAGAATTATCATTGAGAATGCTACCCAGCCTATTGAACTAATTTTCATAGAAAAAATAAACGGACTGAAAAATCCAGCTATTTGTTGATTCCAGAATTCATGTTCAACATTGAATATGTATAGTATTGCATAAATAAGTAAATACACATTGATAAAACCACCGCACAGTTGTAAAAATTCTTTGATGCGTGTACCTCTTAAAATGACAATACCAATAAGTCCCAGAAAAAGAAAAACATAGTATGGCGGATAAAACAAACTTGCCATTCCAACAAGAAAACCAAAATTGAAAAGTTGAATGCTTGCATTTTTCTTTAGATAAATCCCGAATAATTCATAAATTCCAAGTGTTAAAAACAAATTTGCAATCAATGTGGCATTAAGGCCCAAAGTTGAAAAATGAAAACCACAGAATATAATGAAAAACAAACTTCCAAACAATTGACCTTCCTGATTCAATTTATACTTATTTGTGATTCGACCAATTACCAGTGCGTGTAAAAAGATAATCAAAATGGACAAGAAAATTTCAAAACGGTATGATATCCCAAGATCTGATATCACTTTATTATACAGCCAACAATTGGAAGAATGACTTTCAGGTAGTTTTGTAAACCACGCAGCTGCATGAAGTATGATAACATAAGGTATCAGCAAGATAATGCTGAAGAATGCATTTTTCTTAAATAGCTCTAACAATGAATTTCAAATCTTGCTTCAAAATTAAGTGAATTTACTGCTATATAGGTAATTAATTCTAAATGGCTTAAAGGCTTTAGGCTATAGGCTGTAGGAGGAGGAATACAAGTGAAAGAATGAAAGAATGAAGGAATGAAAGAATTTGGATTGCTTAATTACATAATAGTTGAATTATTATCTGTTTCGATTTCTTAATTCTTTCATTTTCTTCCTACAGCCGGAACCTGTCCCGCAGAATTGCGGGAGCCTACATCCTACAGCCTTATCATAGTATATTTACCTTCGATATGAGTCAAAGTTTCACTCTGAATGAGATTAAGAGACCTGTAAATCAGGCACTTGTTGAATTTGATAAATATTTCAGATCAGCAATGAGTAGTAAAGTAGCGCTGCTTGATAAGATAACTTATTATATTGTAAAAACAAAAGGCAAGCAATTGAGGCCACTGATGGCTTTACTCAGTGCAAGGATGTTTGGTGAAATAAATGAAAAATCATATATCGCCGCGTCATTAGTAGAATTATTGCATACAGCAACATTGGTACATGATGATGTGGTTGATGATTCCATTGAACGTCGAGGATTTTTTTCAATCAAAGCATTGTGGAAAAATAAAATTGCCGTATTGGTTGGCGATTATTTATTGTCAAGAGGGTTATTGACTGCATTGAATAATAAGCATTTCGACTTACTTGAAATACTTTCTACGGCAGTCAGCGAAATGAGTGAAGGAGAATTGCTTCAATTGGAAAAAGCGAGAAGACTAGATATTACTGAAGAAATTTATTTCCAAATCATTCGTCAGAAAACGGCTTCTCTCATTCGTGCAGCATGTGTTTGTGGGTCAAAAAGTAATACTGATGATCCAACTTATCTGAATGCTATGCACCAGTTTGGAGAGCATATTGGCATCGCATTTCAAATCAAAGATGATCTCATGGATCTTTCAAATGATGCAACCGGAAAACCTAAAATTGCCGATATCAAAGAAAAGAAAATGACCTTGCCATTAATTACAGCATTAAACGCGGCACCTCTTCCCAAGAAAAATCAAATAATGTCCTTGATTCGCAATCACAATGAACGGGAGAAATCGATTCAGGAAGTTGTGCAATTTATTCATGATTACCATGGTGTTGAATCTGCCCAATTAAAAATGAATGAATATCGTGACAATGCAATTAATATTTTAAAACAACTTCCGCAAAATGCTGCAAATGAAGCATTGTTTAAGTTGTGTTATTTTGTAACGGAGAGACAAAAATAAGGCTGTAGGTGTTTAGGCTGTAGGCTATAGGAAGGAATACAATTTGAATTTCTTATAATTTTATTTTGAAGATCAGAAAGGTGAAAAATATAATTCAAAATTTGAAACAAATTTTACAATAGGATTATTTTTACAGCCTACAGCCTACAACCTACTTCAACTTATCGATGTCAACAACAATTCCAGATTAGTGTACTTGATTCCAAACCGCTGACTGAGATATTCATTGGTTAGGCAGCCTTTATAGGTATAGATTCCATTGCGCAAGCCTTTATGTTGATAGATCACTTGTTCAAAGCTTCCCGTATCACCGGCTTGTTGAATGATTGTTGTTATAATATTGCTTACCCCAATGGAAGCCGTACGGGCCACTTTGGAAGGGATATTTGGAACACCATAATGAATTACACCATGAACAATACGCGTGGGATTATCATGAGAAGTCACTTCACTGGTTTCAAAGCAACCTCCCTGGTCAATGCTTACATCAATGATGACCGAACCTTGTTTCATTTGCATGATCATTTCTTCAGAAACCAATAAAGGGGTTCTTCCGGTTTTGCTATGAATTGCACCTATGGCTACGTCGGCAGTCATAAGTTGTTGGGTAAGTGTAATGGGATTTAAAGAAGAAGTATAAAGTTGTCGCCCCATTCTGTTTTGAATGCGGATGAGTTTGTGAATGTTGTCATCAAAAATCCGGACAGATGCTCCTAATGCCAGTGCAGCGCGAGTGGAAAATTCAGCAACAACACCTGCGCCCAGTATGACGACTTTCGCTGGTGGCACTCCGGAAATTCCACCTAGTAATAATCCTTTACCATGTTTAGGATTGCTGAGTAGTTCAGCCGCGGTTTGTACTACAGAAATACCAGCGATTTCCGACATGATCCGCACAATTGGAAAAGTACCATCATCGGCTTGAAAATATTCCATAGCGATTGCAGTAACTCTTTTTTGTCGTAAAGTTTGAATGTATTCGCTATCTATTACTGGTAAATGCAGGGGTGAAATCAATACCTGATTCGGATGAAACCATTGCAATTCATCATTCGTTGGTGGAGCTACTTTTAGAATGATATCGCAATCGAATACGGTCTTTCGATCATGTGTAATCATTGCGCCAGCTTCTGAATAATCATTATCGGAATAGTGCGCTTTTTTACCAGCATCTGATTCAAGTACAATTTTATGACCTCTTGCCACAAGATTGCTAACAGATACAGGCACTAGGGCGACCCGATTTTCTTGTAAGGACGATTCTTTGGGGATACCAATTCTTAGAGAGGATTTGGCTTTGTACAATTCCAGCATTTCTGTTTGGGTCAGAAACTCGCGTTGAGGTGATGTATAATAAACAGGGTCTTGCATAAATCAAACTGTTAAGATATACTTTCTTTCCTGATTTGCCAACACTTCAATGTGAATATCTAAATGAGCCTCTTTTCTGGTCAGTGATTCAATTAATTCAGGCCATTCTATAATGCATAGCCCCGGTCCATCCAGATAGTCAGATATACCAATGTCCAATGCTTCCTGAATGGTTTTCAAACGATATAAATCCAAATGATAAATTCGGTTGATATTCCATTTATTTTTAGGGATATGGTATTCATTTATTATGGAAAACGTAGGACTCCCGACTTCTTCAGAAAAGTCAAGTACCTGTCCCAATGCTCTCACAAATCTCGTTTTTCCTGCACCCATTTGTCCATATAGCAATACCAAATGAAACTTTGACAAGTCTTCAATGATATCCTCACAGAAAGATTGCAATTGATCTTCTCTTACTATTTTTTCCAGAGCATTCAAATCAAAAAAATTATAAATCAACATTAGCGTCCTAAATACAAATATACAAGTTCTTTGAATATATTGATAATAAAGCATTACAGAGGAATTTGGGGTTTAAACGATTTCAATTTGCCCTTGAGAAAATTAAGGGATGAATGCAGGGAAGTATGTTTTCGCTCAAATTGTTTCCATTCTTGATCCATATACTTTTAATAAGTGTGTTGACCGATATAGTGGCAATTATAATGTAAAGGGCTTTAGTTGCTGGCATCAGCTTTTATGTATGATGTTTGGGCAACTAGCCAATCGAGAAAGTCTTAGCGATTTGATTCTTTGCTTGCTAACACAAAAAATTAAATGGTATCATTTAGGCATTGGCTTTAAAATATCAAAATCCAATTTAGCTTATGCAAACGAACATAGAAACTGGCAAATATTTGCTGATTTTGCATATTTACTTATTGCTGAAGCTCGGCAAAGCATATTACCAAATAAAGCGCTTTCAGCATTTGAGAATAATGCCATTTATGCAATAGATACAACTACGATTGATTTATGCTTAGAGGTATTTTGGTGGGCAAAATTTAGAAAGTATAAAGCCGCTATTAAGTTGCATACAATGTTGGATATAAAGACCGAGATTCCCTGCTTTGTTCATATTACAGATGGCAAGGTGCATGAAGTAAATGTGTTGGACTCTATTGAATTTGAACCTAATGGTTTCTATATAATGGATAGAGGTTTTGTAGATTATACTCGATTGTATAATGTTCACCAACAACAAGCTTATTTTATTACAAGAGCTAAAACCAATATGAAATGTAGAAGAATTTATTCTGCAAAAGCGGACAAATTGAATGGACTATTATATGACCAGACGATTCATCTTGTAAATTTTTATGCTTCAAATAAATATCCGGAAAAGCTGATAAGGGTGAAATATTTTGACCAGGAAAGCAGTAAGAAATTTATTTTCCTGACCAATAATTTTGAACTTCCAGCATTACAAGTTGCCTTACTTTATAAGTATAGATGGAAAATAGAATTGTTTTTTAAATGGATTAAACAACACCTGAAAGTAAAGTCGTTTTGGGGCTATTCGGAAAATGTTGTAAAAGTACAAGTATATGTAGCCATTATTACTTTTGTAACAGTGGCGTTGATTAAACAAAAACTGAAAACCAGACTTTCCCAATATCAAATATTACAGATTTTTAGTTTAACGTTGCTCAACAAAACACCATTAAATCAGCTGTTTGAAGATGCTTTAAGAAAATATATCAAAGAGCCTGAAGACAACCAACTGAAAATGTTCTAACTATAATAGGACGCTAATGATAAATCAACGTGAATCAAATAATCGGTAAGATAATAAATGAAATGATTTTGAACTTCATGCTTAATTGAATTGAAGACAATTTTATTCAAAATAAAAAGCCACGACGTATTCAGTCGTGGCTTTTTTATCTAATTTTATTACTTTTAGTTACTCAACTTAAATTTTGAATCATCAATGGTTGAATTCACTGTGATTTTTAATATTTCAAGTGGACCTTGACCAGATTCAATCATATAAGGAAAAACAAGACCACCTTCCGCTTCTTTGTAATTGCTGTATTTAACTTCTGCATCAAATTCTTTGCCTCCTGCTTTTTCTTTGGATATTGATTTTACAATATAAAAACTGGTTGGATCAATCAAATAATAACTAAGTTTTCCGGATTTAGAATTTACTTTTAATTTATGACATTCTGTTCCTTCCACATCGTCCATGCCGAGGTATTCTACTGTATGACCTTTTTCTTTGTATTCACATAATGGACTGGATAAATCCAATCTATCTACACCATCTTTAATCTGATCTGCCGGAATTGCTTCTGGTTTTGTTTGACCCTGGAAAGGCATAAATGACCATCCGGAATCAGGTCTCATAATAATCCAGGCATCCATACCCATTACAGAAAAATCAAGTCTAAAACCCTTGTTGTTTACAGTCATGGTATTCATCGGGAACTCCATGCCCTGGGCATTTACCTTTCCTTCCATAATAACACTGGTTAATGCTTTTAATTTGTCTTTGCCACCAATTGCCTGCAAATGCTTGTCAATGATTTCGTCTGCAGTTTGGGCAAAAAACAAGGCTTGTGAGCCCAGTACTAAAAATAAAATCGTTACTAATTTTTTCATTTTTCTAATTTAAAATTAAGGAGCCAAAGATAATCAATTAAAATTCAGGGAAAATTAAAAATTGTCTGAATTGAATTGAATTTAAGATTAATTTAATGAAAGAAACGACAGGGATGGAAGTTTTCAGTTAGCAGTTTAGAGTTTTCACAATTTGTTGTTGAATTGAAATAGTTCATTTTGTAAAAAAAATTGAATGAAAATTATAAATTGTCAATTACCAATTATAACTTTTTAAACTACCAACTGCCAACTTCTTTAAAAAACCCCAGTCTTTCAACCAGGGTTTATTATGATAAAACGAACACTGACTATCTGAATCTTCTACTATGACCATTGTGTTTTTTTCTATAGATGTCCCGACTGTGATGTTTTTTCATCTTGTGAAGTTTGTGTCTTTCGCCGGGACCCAATCTTCCATCTCGCAACATGCGTTTCTCAGCACGATGCAATTTCCGCTGTTCTTTTTTGAGATGTTTGAATTCACGTGGTGTGAGTTCACTGGATCTCCAACCTTGACTGATCCGTTCTTTATGATTGTCATTATGTCTTCGTTCATTCCAATATGATTGTGATTGAACGGCAAATGATAACAGGAAGAGCACAATTACCGAACCCAAAATTTTTGTTTTCATTTTTTAAATTATTTAGATTTATCAATTTCAAATACGGAAGTAAGACTGAGGACTTTATCAATGGATTAATTTCTTTTTGATCTTAACGATATTTTAATTGAGGATACGACCGCCGACCGATGACCGCCGACTACCGATGGTTGACAATTGAATTAAAGAATTAAAGAATGATGGATGAAAATTAATTGCCCACTGTCTCTTGATTTTAGTTCTTCAAAATCCTACGGCCGTCGGCGGTCCGCGGTCGGTCGTCAGCTCTCGATTTTCAACCCTTTAAACAATAGAATTTTATTTAATATATCTTAATTCCTATCTTTGCAAAAATTATTTAATGGAGAAGACCCCGGGCAAGCACGAAATAGACCATATCATCACATTGGATGGTATGTTTCAGGATTATTTTCTGGACTATGCTTCTTATGTTATTCTTGAGAGAGCAGTGCCTGCTATCGATGATGGATTAAAACCAGTCCAGCGCAGGATACTTCATAGCATGTATGAGAAGGAAGATGGACGATTTCATAAGGTGGCCAACCTTATTGGTCATACTATGCAGTATCATCCTCACGGAGATGCAGCAATAGGTGACGCAATGGTCAATTTGGGTCAAAAAGACTTATTGATTGAAACCCAAGGAAACTGGGGTGACTATCGTACTGGTGATTCAGCTGCAGCACCACGTTATATCGAAGCCCGATTGACAAAGTTTGCATTAGAAGTTGCATTTAATCCGGATACCACCGCATGGCAACTGTCTTACGATGGTAGGAATCAGGAACCGATTGCATTACCTATGAAGTTTCCACTATTGCTTGCACAGGGTGTGGAAGGAATTGCAGTTGGTCTTGCAACCAAAATTTTGCCGCATAATTTTATTGAAATTATAAAGGGATCCATTCAAATCCTCAAAGGAAAAAAAGTAGATCTCTATCCGGACTTTGAAACGGGAGGTTCTATAAATGTTGCTGAATACAACAAAGGATTGAGAGGTGGTAAAGTTAAAGTACGTGCTAAAGTTGAAATAGAAGATAAAAAAACACTGGTGATTCGCGAATTACCTTTCAGTGTGACTACAGGTACTTTGATTGAAAGTATTGTCAAGGCTTCTGAAAAAGGGAAGATAAAAATTAAACAGGTTTCGGATAATACAGCAAAAGATGTAGAGATACGAATTGAACTTCAACCCGGAGTTTCACCAGAAGTCACTATCGATGCATTGTATGCATTTACAAATTGTGAAGTCAGCATTTCTCCCAACGCTTGTGTGATCGTTGAAAACAAACCCATTTTTTTAACGGTAAATGAAATTTTAAGGATATCCACTTTCCACACAAAGGATCTATTAGAAAAAGAGTTGCAGATAAAACGCAACGAGCTTCTTGAAAAATGGCATCTCACTTCGCTGGAAAAAATATTCATCGAACAAAAAATTTACCGCGACATTGAAGAATGTACAAGCTTCGAACAAGTCCTGGAAGTTATCGAAGCCGGATTGAAAAAGTATGTTGTCACTCCTTCAATGAGTGCTAAAGCTGCTGCCGGAAAAATCAAGTTGAATCGCGAAATTACTAAAGAGGATATTACCCATCTTACAGAAATACGAATCAAACGCATTTCGAAATACAATAAATTTCAAACCGATGAAAATTTAAAGGCACTCGAAAACGAATTAAAACAAGTTAAGCATCATTTGGATAATCTTACCGATTATGCCATAAGTTATTTTGAACGGATTCTTGAGAAATACGGAAAAGGCAAAGAACGCAAAACTAGATTATTGGAGTTTGAATCCATCCAGGCAGTTCAGGTAGTTGCAAATAACAGCAAACTCTATGTCAATCGAGAAGATGGATTTATCGGGTCTGGATTGAAGAAAGATGAATTTATTAAAGAATGTAGTGAACTGGATGATATCATCGTTTTTCGTGGTGATGGAAAAATGGTGGTTAGTAGAATTGCAGAAAAAACGTTTGTAGGACAAGATATAAAACATGTAGATGTTTGGAAGAAAGGAGATGAGCGAACAACATACAACATGATCTATCTCGAAGGTGAAACGGGACGTGCCATGGCAAAACGTTTTAATGTAACCGGAATAACCAGAGATAAAGAATACGATTTGACAAAAGGACATCCGAAATCAAAATGTTTGTATCTGTCTGCAAATGCGGAAGGTGAAGCGGAAATAGTTACTGTTTATCTGACTCCGGGTTGTAAAGCGCACATCAAAACGTTTGATTTTGATTTTTCAGAATTGGAAATCAAAGGACGGAGTAGCCAGGGAAACATCATCACAAAATATCCGGTTCGGAAAATCGTGATAAAAGAAAAAGGGAAATCAACTCTTGGAGCGCAACAAATCTGGTATGATGAAAACACTGGAAGACTGAATACCGAAGAACGTGGAACGTATCTGGGAGGCATGAATCGCGGTGATCAAATCATTGCCATCTATAAAAACGGGAATTACGAAATCACTGAATACGATCAGAACAACCGGTATAGTTATGAAGATTTGATTCACATTGCCAAATACAATCCCGACATGATAGTTTCCGCGATTTATTATGAAGGTGAAAAAGGCTGGTCCATGGCCAAACGATTTACAATTGAAACATCAACGATCAATTCAAAATTTTCATTTATCACCGAGCACAAAGATTCGAAAGTGTATTTCGCCACTACACATCCTAATCCTGAAATTTTGTTTACCTACAAGCGAAAGAAAGAAAAGATCGATGAGATCCTTACTATCAGTGAATTTGTGGATGTAAAAGGATGGAAGGCGATTGGGAATAGAATTGAAGATGTGCCATTAGTCAACGTGGTTGATCAAAGCAAAGAAGTAAAACCGAAGACAAAAGATAATGGAAAGACATACAAGGCAGGGGACACGATTGAGTTTGATTTTTAGCGAGAAGATTACAGTTTACAGTTTTCAGTTGCAGTTAATCTTTTGGTAATTCTTTGGGCTCGGTTTTTACAAATCCGATACAAACGAAGTATAATTTTCTTTATTAATTAGTTGAGTAGTGTTCTCCGGATAGGTTTCCAAAAATGATTTTGGAAAACGGTTTTTTTCTTTTTTCCACTTGAATTCATAGGCATGCAACATTCCGTGTTTTTCTTCCAGGTAGTCTATTTCAGCTTGATCAAGTGTCCTCCAGAAGTATCTGTTGCAGAAGTCCCGTTGATATTGTAGAATTTTTAATCTTTCCGTCAATAAATAATTTTCCCACAGAACACCGAGGTCTTGACGTAAACCCGTTGGTTGAAAATTACTGATCAAAACATTTCGAATCCCATTATCATAGAAGTAATATTTCTTTCCTTTTTTAATTTCATTTCTGAAATTGCGGGAATACGCGGGCAATTTGTAAATGACAAAAGTCTTCTCTAATACTCCTAGGTATTTTTCTACTGTTACTGTAGAAATGTTACCAACTGTTCTTGCCAATTCATTAGAATTTACTTCATGGCCTAATTGAAAAGACAATGCTTGTAGTAATTTTTCAATAACAGAAGATTTCCGAATTCCCTCCAGTTTGAGAATGTCTTTAAATAAATAACTATTTGCGATTTCCTGTAATGCTTCCTTTTCCTTTCCTGCATGATTAATCACTTCCGGATAGCTGCCATAAATTAGCCTTGCTTCTAAGAGTCGTTTTTCTTCAATCAAAGAAGTGTTTTCTGTCAATTCATTAAAAGACAACGGAAATAAATGAAATTCTCTTTTCCTTCCGGTAAGCGCTTCATTTGTTTCATTTTGCAATTCAAATGCAGATGATCCTGTAGCAATGACCTGAATTTCCGGAAACGAATCATATAGTAATTTGATTTTCTTTCCTATATTTTGTACTTGTTGAGCTTCATCAATAATTACAAGTTTATTTTGTTTTCCAATCAATTGGAGTAATCTCGTGCTGGTATCTGCCTCATTTAATTCTTTTAAGATATCTGCCTCATCTGCATTAAGCCAAATACCCGGCAAGTCGATTTTCAACATTAAATCTTTAAGAAGGGTAGTCTTACCTACTTGCCGAGCGCCAAGAAGTACGATAGCTTTTC
>JAYVIT010000121.1:0-6790 GCA_043769965.1 Saprospiraceae bacterium | reverse complement strand
TGTTGTGATTTAAGCTCTTGTGTGACTTTCTCATTGAAATGAACAGGCGTTTTTTCAAACTGGAAAACAACAAACAACATAACTCCACATAAAAGAATAAATACCTGCATTGGTATTTTTAATATTCCATTCATAATCAATCCCATTCGGCTCTCCTTGATATTTTTGCCACCAAGATATCGTTGCACCTGAGATTGATCTGTACCAAAATAAGCTAGTGCGAGAAAAAAACCACCACCTATTCCCGACCAGATATTGTACCTGTCATTAAAATCCAAATTAAAATTCACTGCCTGCATTTTATTTGACCATCCCGCAATCGTTAGCGCATCTGTAAATCCAATATTCGTTGGCATTGAATGTAGCATGTACCAGAAAATAAATACCATCCCGATAAATATCACGGCAAGCTGATGAAGTTGTGTTTGTGTGACTGCTTTAGATCCTCCTGTTACAGTGTATAGGATTACCAATATTCCGGAGATGATATGGGTCCATTGAAGGTTCCATCCGAATATAGAGGAAAGTATAATGCTAGGTGCGTATAGCGTAATGCCTGCCGCCAAACCTCTTTGAGTTAAAAATATAAGTGCTGCGAATGTTCTTGTTTTTGCATCAAACCGTTGCTCTAAATATTCATAAGCAGTAAATACTTTAAGTTTATAAAAGATTGGAATGAATGTAATGCAGATGACAATCATTGCGAGGGGAAGTCCAAAATAGAATTGAACAAATCGCATGCCATCTGAAAAGCCCTGACCGGTTGTTGAAATAAATGTGATCGCACTGGCTTGTGTTGCCATCACCGCAAATCCTACTTTCCACCAACTCGATGATTGATCACCTAAAATATAATCTTGTAGGTCCTTTTGTTTTTTCGTTTTGAAAATACCATAAATGACTATGAAGCCAATTGTAAAAACTAAAACTAACCAATCATATATGCTCATTTATGATGAAATTATTTCTATGCCTATTTATAAGGAGTTAAAGAATGACAAAGTTTTAATTTGAATTACGAACAAGGAATATTGAATTTGGAATTAAGAAGTAAAAGAAATTAGTTGTGGAAAATGTTGGACATGAAGCAAAGTAAAATTATATAGGCCATCAACATGCCTAAAACAATAAGATAATATCGATTCCAATTTACCTTTTCTTCTTCTTTCATCAGAAGCAAATTAAATTAGCGAATAATCGATAAGCACCGGGCACTCCGGCTTTTAATTGTCTGAACCAAGCTAAAGAAGAATACACAAACCATCCCTTACCTTCTTTTTTGACAAGGATTCCGGACTTTAATTCTTTTTCATTTGGATCATTCATGCCAAGTATTTCGTCATAGCTTGTGCTGTAGTTATTCGGGAAATAAAGTCCTCTTTCCTGCACCCAATTATCAAAATCAGTGGATGTAATTTTGTTTGGGGTATTCATAATTGGATGATCTGGTTTTAAAATTCTAATAGTTGCATTTTCATCTGTCACCCTGTCTCTTGAAATTTTCAAAGTTGCGGGGGCAAAATCGTCTGTTGTCAAATCAGCAGTTGTATTGTACTGAAAAATGACTTTACCTCCTTCATGCATGAATCGATCTAAATGCACTTTGCAAGTTTTTAATTCTTGTTCGGTATTTAATGCCCGAATTCCAAATACAAGGACATCATAATTTTTTACATTGAGATTTTGGAGATCAGAAGCAGCAATAACTTTAACTTCAAATCCCATTTTTTGCATGGCCTCATCAACATAATCACCTGCACCCTCTATATAAGCAATTCTTTTCTTGGCTTTTAATATTTCAGTATTAATCAATTTTATTTTAGCAGGTAACAACACATTTAGCCAGGGAATGTGCGGGTATTTTATAGTTTCAAGGGTATACGCTTGTGCGTTGCCAATCAGAATAGGTATTTCAATAAGTTCGTCTGATTTTGCGTGAACGGTAATTTCAAATTCCATTTCCTTTTCTTGTCCCACATGCCAAAAATCAAATCGAATAGTGTCTGGTGTGACACTTACATTCTCAGGGCATTTTAATGAAATGTAACCGTATTGCAATTCATAGTTGGCTATTACTTTGATTTTGCATTTTGTTTTTTTAGAATTTGATATTATAAGATGATCATCGGGAACAACTGTTGCAATGGGGATCACATCCAGATTTTGTTTAACTTCACCAAGGACAGGATCGTCATTTTTATAAATGATATCTTTTTCAATAACATAAGGTTTTCCGTTTATCGATATTTTAAATTTTGCTACTAATGTTCTTTTATTCATCGGCAAATTGTAGTTTGCTAATGAATCTACCCGGTAAACACCTTTTGGCCTCCCATTCCATAACCAGAATGGACAAGTATACGGCATATGAAAATTCAGTTCAAAATTTGTATTCCAAATCACGGATTGATTTGTTTTTAATGAATATGAATACATCGTGTCTTTGCCGCAACTTGGAACTGAGATTGATTCCAAAGTCGCCGCAACTGGATTTCTTACTATGCATTCTGCAGCAATTGATAAGTAAGGAGTGGAAAATGCAAATAGTCTATCAGTTGAACATTCAGTAAATAAACCGGCGCAATCAAAAATCAGATTGCGTACTTCTTCGTGTTTAATTCTTTTCCAATAATCTGTATTTAAGTCTTGAATGTAATCTTCAATATTTTGCAATAGGGGAATACTCAGCCAGGGTTTATCATAATCAAATTGTTGAATTAAACTATCGATCAATTTATCTACATTGCCACCTCCATTAATTCTGCTCCAACTTAAATTCAATCCATCAAAAGGACTTTTGTGTTGGCTATCTTTGCTTCCATCAATTCGGTCAAAATATTCCATCATACTTCCTCTGCTACTATTGATACCAAATCCTTGTGATTTGTGCATGCTTCTGCTTTGTGCTGCGATTTCATTGGTAGAATAACCATAGGCAGGGAGATAACTTCCAACATCCAAATTGTACAAGCCAGATTTATCCATCGCGTCAAACTTTTCCCGTCCTCCATAGAAAAACCAGGAGGTATTGAAAAATACCCGTTGCACAATATGCATATCCGTTCCCTTCAATGCATCCTTCATAAATAATGGACTATTGGAATGCAATGCGGCATCAAGACCAAGAATTGCAGACGCAGTATGATGGCCATGCGTTTTGCCACTGGTACGATGATCAAATCGATTGATGATTATGTCCGGTTTGAATTCGCGGATGACACGAATCACATCTAGTAAAATGCTGTCTTTATTCCAGAATAAAAATGTTTCTTCTGCATTTTTAGAATATCCAAAATCATTGGCTCGGGAAAAGTATTGAGTGCCGCCATCTATTTTTCTGGCTTCCAACAATTCATTTGTTCGAATTACTCCGAGATATTCATCGAGTTCAGGTCCGATGAGATTCTGACCGCCATCTCCTCTGGTAAGAGACAAATAAGCAGTATTGAATTTTTGATCTTTTGCTAAATACGTAATTAGTCGCGTATTCTCATCGTCAGGATGTGCAGCAATGTATAAAACGGAACCAAGTACCTTGAGTTTTTTGAATCCTTCCATGATTTCCGCACTTGTTTTTGTCTTTTGTGCGGTAGACGATAAATTAAAACCAAGCCCAATGGCAAGTATTAATAAGAAGCATCTCATTTGAAAAATTTATGTCGGCAAAGATCTAAAAATCATGGATTCCCAGCCATCAAAAAGCAATTACTTTTGTTAATCGTACAAAAATTAAAAAATGCTGAATCCAGCAATAGAAAGAAAGAATGGTGAAAAAATTTTAATCCTTGGTCCGTGCAGTGCCGAATCCTATGAACAGTTGGATGAACTTGCAAAGCGATCACAGCACCTACATCCTCATTTAATTAGGGCAGGGATTTGGAAGCCGAGAACGCGACCCGGGCATTTTCAGGGTATAGGTGAGGCTGCAATTCCATGGTTGATAGCGCTTAAAGAAAAATATGGCATAAAGATTTGTACTGAAGTTGCCAATAGTCATCATGTCGAACTTGCCTTGAAAGCTGGCTTTGATACCCTATGGATTGGGGCGCGAACCACGGTGAATCCATTTTATGTACAGGATATTTCAGATGCGTTAAAAGGAGTGGATATTCCGGTATTGGTTAAAAATCCTTTAAATCCGGATTTGTTCTTGTGGTTAGGCGCCATTGAACGATTGATGCAATCCGGAATTAATCGAATAGCTGCTGTTCATCGAGGTTTTAGTTTTTATGGAAATTCCATTTATCGCAATACACCACGTTGGCAAATTCCAATTGAGTTGCGAAGAAGGATGCCATCATTGCAATTGATAGTTGATATATCACACATTAGCGGCACACCTGATCATCTGCTTGAAATTGCTCAAATAGCATATGATCTGAATTATGATGGATTGATGGTGGAAGTGCATCCAAATCCTGGAAAAGCATTGAGTGATGCTGAACAACAAGTAACCCCTGAATTTTTTCAAAAAGAAATTTTAGAAAAATTGATTTACCGAGAGGTCAGTACGGATGATGAACGCTTTAATGCTCAGATTTCTACAATCAGAACTGCAATTGATCATATTGATGAAGACATTATTAAATTGCTTGCAAAAAGAATGAGACTCGCTGAAAATATTGGATTGGAAAAGAAACAAAATTTAATTGCCATCTTCCAACCCAATCGCTGGGATGAAATCATTCAAAGACTTTTGGAAATCGGAAAACGCGAAAATCTAAGTGAAGAATTTATTTTTTCATTGATTGAAGCTATTCACATCGAGTCGATACAACATCAAAGTCAGAAGATGAATAAATAATACTTAACCACATAGGCACATAGAGCACATAGGAATACAAAATCTATGTGTTCTATGTGTCAATGTGGTTGTCTTAAAAAAGAAAATCCTTTCTAAGAAAGAAAGGATTTTCATCAGGTTGGTTTCAACAAATACAATAATTGGTTTCGTGTGTAGTATGGCTTTATGCAAAAGCTATGCCACAAAATGAGATCAATAGGATATAAATATAGGCAGATCATATTACAGCTGTTTGAATAAAAATTAACTTTGCAGGGAATATGTCAAAAAGGTATGAATCATTAGGCGTTTCTTCGGGCAAAGAAGATGTTCATTACGCCATACGAAATCTCGATAAGGGACTTTATCCCACTGCATTTTGTAAAGTACTGCCGGATCTTGTGGCTAAGGATCCTGATTTTGTAAATTTCATTCATGCGGATACTGCCGGTACTAAAGGCTGCCTTGCTTATCTGGATTGGAAAGAAAATAATACCCCTGATGTTTGGAAAAAAATAGCGCAGGATGCTTTAGTCATGAATCTGGATGACCTGGCTTGCGTAGGTTGTGTGAATGATATTGTCATTTCTTCGACGATTGGTAGAAATAAGCAACTGATACCTGGTGATGTGATTGAACAAATCATTACAGGTACCCAAGAATTCATTGAAAAGATGAAAGAGTATGGTATACAAATTCATTCTGGTGGTGGTGAAACAGCAGATGTCGGTGATATTGTGAGAACTATTGATGTGGGTATAACTGCATTCGCAAGATTGCCAAAAGGGAAATTGATTATAAATGATATTCAAGCTGGGCAAGTGATTGTTGGATTAGCTTCTTATGGTAAAGCGAGTTATGAAAATGAATACAACAGCGGCATCGGGTCAAATGGATTGACTGCTGCAAGACATGATGTATTAAATAAATCGTATCTGGCATTTGAAGAATCGTTTGCACCACAAACCAACAAAGAATTTGTCTATACCGGAAATTTCAAACTCGCAGATCAGTTCGTAAGTGATGGTAATTCATACCGGATTGGCGATTTGTTATTGTCGCCAACCAGAACTTATCTTCCATTGTTGAAAGAGCTTTTAGGTCAATTTCATTCCGAGATTAAAGGAATAATTCATTGTACCGGTGGCGCACAAACAAAAGCGAAAAAATTTATTCCTAATGTAAGAGTTGTCAAGAATAATTTATTCCCTTTACCACCGGTGTTTGAATTGTTGAAACAACATAGTCTTTGTTCGCCCAAAGAAATGTATGAGGTATACAATATGGGGCATAGGATGGAAATCTATACAGATGAGATAACCGCGGATAAAATTATCGGAATATCTAAGACTATGCATATTGAAGCACAGCTTATTGGATATGTTGAGCCTTCTGATCAGCCTGAAGTGAGAATTATTTCACGACTAGGGAAATTTAATTATTAACTAATGGCTATAGAACCTGGCAAAGAATTATTGTGGAAATATGTAGCTGGTCAATGTGAATCAAGTGAAATTGCATTTGTAGAATCTTGGTTAAAAGCGGATCCGGAAAATCAAAAAGAGCTTGACAGGATCAGGCTATACATGTCCTTACAGGAAACGAATGGCGATTCACTAAAAATAGAAAAGGAAAAACTTGTAGAGCTAAAAGAAAAGAAACCTTACCGGGATTATTTGTTAGCCTTAATATTGATAATAATGGTATTTATTTTATTAGCACTGTATTCCATTATGAAGAATTGATTACAGCGCTAACTGCAAAAGTATTTTCTTTAACATTTGAGTGGAGTTTTTTAATTTTGAGTAGACATCATTAGGTTCGAGAATGAAATTTTTGTACGTTTTTAGACTCTGTGTACAATATTAAAAACCATAGTTAAATTGGCATGCTAATCAATCGCAATAATTTGTGTTTTCTTTTTTCGCTTCTTACCGCTTTTGTGTATTCACAAAAGCCTCAATGGGAATGGGTGCGTTCGGCTTCAGCGAACGGCCCTTGGAATAG
>JAYVIT010000120.1:0-3677 GCA_043769965.1 Saprospiraceae bacterium | reverse complement strand
GAGCTTCATTCTGATCAACAATTTCTCCAAAATTATCAAAGAGGGGATGGTCAATCAATGTATATTTTGCTTCCGGTTTTAATTTGATGAGGGATTGCTTTACTGATTCTCCCATCACTATAAATGCATCCGGAACATTTATAAAATATCTGGTAAAGAGATCATCACCTATTCTCCTTTCATGTGGAATGATATTGTCTGCAAGACAAATGATTTTTGACTTTTGATTTCTTTTTGCTATTCTTAGGATAGTACCCAAACACGGCCCCATGAATGGAATCCAATATCTCGCAATGATCAAATCAGGCGATAATTTTTTTAGTTGAAGTCCGATTTGCATCCAATTAATAGGATTGATTGAATTAATACAAACTTCAATTTTCAAATCATCTGGCTTGGGTTCATCAGAAAACTGACTTGCACCCGGAAATAATAGATCAGGATACTGCAATGAAAATGTAAAAATTGTGGTGTCCCAACCTGATTGCTGAAATTCTCTGGCGAGGCGCTCATCAAATGAAGCCAATCCCCCTCGTAGCGGATGCGCGGGTCCAATGATGACTACACTTGGCATATTTATTTTAGTTGCTTATCAATAAGGTAAGTATTTCGTTCCGTTGCATTTCGCGTCACCAATTCCGCAAGGAAACCCGCAAAGAACATTTGTGAACCAATGATCATTGCGACCAGAGATAAAAAGAATGCGGGTCGTTGAGTCATTCCAACTTGTCCAAAAGCGAATTTGGTAAAGCTCAAATAAAATACAAAACAAAATCCAATAAAGAAAAAAGTCAAACCCATTGTTCCAAAGAAATGCATGGGCCGTTTGCCAAATTTGCCAATGAATAAAATGGTAGATAAGTCTAGAAAACCATTGACGAAACGATTCATTCCGAATTTGGATTTGCCATATTTTCTAGCCTGGTGTTGTACAATTTTCTCACCGATATTTCTAAACCCGGCCCATTTGGCAATTACAGGAATGTATCTATGCATCTCTCCATACACTTCAATGGATTTTACAACTTCGTTTTTGTAAGCTTTCAATCCGCAATTCATATCGTGCAATTTGACACCGCTCAACCAACCGGTCACACCATTATAAAGTTTGGATGGTAAATTTTTAGTAAACGCGTTATCGTATCTTTTTTTCTTCCAACCAGAAACGACATCATAATTCTCTTCTTTAATCATTCGGTATAACTCGGGAATTTCTTCAGGACTATCTTGCAAATCCGCATCCAAAGTGATCACCACACTTGCATTGCATTGATGAAATCCTGTATTTAAAGCAGCAGACTTTCCATAGTTCCTTCTGAATTTTATTCCTTTTACATTTGGATGAGATCCATGAAGTTTTTCTATTGCTGCCCAGGTCTTGTCCGTACTTCCATCATCGACAAACCAGACTTCATATTGTAGTTCTGTTGGATCCAATGATTTTGAAATCCAACTATAAAGTTCTGGTATGGATTCTTCTTCATTGTAAGCAGGAATGATAAGTGCAAGATCCATGGATTGTATTTGATATAGCAAAGGTAAAGATTTGATGGGAGATTGTGGATAGGAGAGTTAGGAAGAGATTCCTCACTTTGTTCGGAATGACAGGCACAACCATAGAGAGTAAGGAATCAAAAATAAGGCCCTGCCTTATTTTTGATTCCTTGTTTTATAATAATGCAACTGTCATTCCGAGCGCTAGCGAAGAATCTCTCCTATTTTAAATTATGTAATTGTCTCTCCGAATGCCAGTGAGGAATCCCATAAAGATTTAATTAAAACCAATCAATTTTTGTTTCGAAATTATTTTGGACAGCAATGAAAGTTCATTACTCTTTAATTCAATATTTAGAGAAGATATCCTCTTGTTTCTTGCGCTTCAAAATTAATGACAGGATGCAGGCAATGACAAAATAAAGCAGTATTGCGATGATAAAATATTGAATGTAAACCGTAAAACTAGCAAAATCTTTATTCTCCAATTCTTCCAATTGCTTTTCCGTTTCTGCATCTCCCATCCAGGAGCGCATTTTTTCAATCATTTTAATGGCTTGCTCCTTTTGTTTTTCTTGCAATGAAGGATCAATGAATCGGAATAAGATCCAGGTAAAAACAGATGTGATCAAGCTGGCAATAACAGCAGTCAACCAGGTAGGCGTTAGTGCTTCTTTCCAACTGATATATCCTCCAAGTTCAGTTCTTTTATCTGTGCCTGAACGATACATGATGTATATGCCCAATAAAAAAAGTAGAATTCCTGCTGCTACGTTTTCCATCATTCCGAGTAGATACAGGAGCAGGGTAGTGGTAATTGAAATACCACCCCAGATGAGTCCATTTCGAATGGCAGTTTTATGTTGGTCCATTTTGTTTATTAATTTTCATGCAAGTTAGTTTTTTTATTAAAAAGGCAACACAATATTTTTAATGTCGTTTAGTACAAATAACTACAAAAAATTAATTATGAAGAATTTAGCCCTTTCCTTTCTCATAACTTGTCTGATGATCAGCTCTTGTCAAAAGGATAGTCCGGTATATCCGGGATGTATAAGCAATTTGATTGAAGCCCAGAAAGATGAAATTGGAGCAGTTTATAGCTACACATATCTTGGTGAAACCGTATATGAGTTTACCCCAAAGGAAGATTGTTGCGATTTTCAAAATGCAATCTATTCTGGTGACTGCACTGTAATTTGTATGTTGAATGGAATTACAGGCAATCAGATCTGCAAAGGAGACACCTTTTATCTGAAAGCCACGGATAAGACACTGCTCTGGAATAGAAAGTAGAATGCTCTTCCATTGATTTATGGTAAGTTATTAAAAGAATTTGTTCACTTCGAAAATCTTCATTCATTAGTCATTATTCTATATTCAGCATATTGTATGCAATAATCTTTCAAACGAATGAACATCGATTATGGAATGATGAATTAATAACCATCAGTATCAATTGTTCTGTAAGATTTAATTGTGTCTCCAAATTGGTTTATCAATGAAGATAATTCATTTGAATAAGGACACTTTAAACACCTACCAACAATAGATTCGTTGGTTGTTTTTTCGTAAACATAACAAAAGAAAGGAAATTCGTAGGCGGTAGGTGTGTCTCCACAATCACAGTTGTCACAACACCCTTCAAATAAGAATAAGAAAACAAAGCTAAATGTAAAATTGAATACTATTCTCATTTGATTCTAAGTAACATGATTATAAAATTCGAATAAAAGAAATTATAATATAGGCTTCAAGAAAAATTTATCAGGCAGACTGAAATTTATTCTTCACCATCGTCCCCAAAACTTTTCCTTTAAGTTTTTTTCCAATCAATGGACTATTTTTTGAAATAGACTTTATGTCTTCTGCTTTGTATGTCCATTCCATTTCGGGATGAAACCATGTAAGGTCACAAGTATTTCCCGCTTGTATGATTTGTTCTGGAAGATGAAGAATTGCAATAGGATTAATGCAAACTGATTGTACCCAATGATCGAGATTCAATTCTTTGGCAAGAAACGAATTGAAAGCTGCGAATGCAGTCTCCAGGCTTATTGCACCGAATGAAGAAGATTGAAATTCCAAATCTTTTTTCTCGGCATCCCAGGGTCTGTGATCACTGCAGATGATGTCAATCACTCCATCTGAAATGGCTTTCAATAAAGCTTTGCGGTCTTTAG
>JAYVIT010000119.1:0-2212 GCA_043769965.1 Saprospiraceae bacterium | reverse complement strand
GTATTCCATTTTATATCCTGTTTACAAAATTGGATAAGTGCAAAAAAATTCAAAGTACGCATCACCGCATGATTATGGAACAGGAATTATCTAAAACATGGGATACCATACCTCCAGGTATTGAAACAAGTGCAGTAAAAAACAAAGGCCGGGATGAGGTGTTGGAACTAATAAGCAAGATTGTTTTAGAAATTGACAACAATAAATATAAGAAGTAAAGTAGACTTTAGTTTTTGAGATTATAGTCTAAAGGAGGAGATAAAATGGATTTAATTGCAACTATTAAAACCTACTGACTACCTCCTTACTGCGGCCAAGTAGACTTCTTCTCTATAGACTTTTAACCAATAGACTTGAATCCTTGCGACAAATAAAAATAAATGAAAAAAGAAGATATATCGAATTACCAAAGATTTGAGCACATTGAACCTAATCCGGAGAAATGGCCGATTGCTATTTTTGCTAATTTAAGAAAAAAGTTTTTAGGCGAATTAGTCAAGGATGTGTTGGATTATTTTAATTCGATTTCAAAAGAAGATCTGGATCAGGCTATCGCAAGAACGATATATCTGGAAAAACAGCGGGTAAAAACAAATCCCTGGAAAGCAGATCCTCCCAATGAAATGCAGTATTACAGAAAGATTCAAAATGAGTATAACGAAAATCAACAAGCACCTGATAAATACACAGCAAATAAAGAAACCTTGTTGCGTCTTATTAAACGATATGGTCAGGAAATCATTGGACATTTTAATTCTAAAACATTTTTAACTGCAAGAAAACTATGTGACTTTGGATTTCATTTTGTCCTTTATCCATTTGGTTGGCAATCTCTATTTAATCGCAAAAGAATGCGTCAGAAAAATATGAATGCCATTCAAATCAATGGACATTGCGAAGAAGTAAGAAATTTATTCAAAGATCACATAGTCGTATTAGTACCAACGCATTCCAGTAATCTCGACTCCATATTAGTAGGATATTCTATAGATTTGTCTTTAGGCCTTCCTGCTTTTGCATATGGAGCGGGATTGAATTTATTTGATTCGGAATTTTTTGCATTTTTTATGAATCGGTTGGGTGCATATAAAGTAGACCGAAGAAAGAAAAATCTAATTTATCTGCAAACCCTGAATAGTTATTCTAAACTTTCTATTTTGGATGGTTTGAATACCATATTTTTTCCAGGAGGTACCCGTTCCCGTTCAGGCGAAGTTGAGTCCAAAGTTAAATTAGGATTATTGGGATCCTTAGTGCAAGCACAGCGCACCTTGATTGAAAAGAATAGCCATAAGAAAGTTGTTGTGGTACCCGTAGTCCTTGGATACGAAACTGTTTTGGAGGCCCGATCTTTAATGATTCAACATTTGAGAACTACAGGACAGGAAAAATATTCCGCACGGGTTAGAGATATTGGGTTTCGCGCGTTTTTTAGATTCACAAGAAGATTGTTGGGTAAAAGCACGTCCATTGTTTTGACATTTGGAAAACCAATGGATGTTTTAGGCAATGAATTTAATTTAAAAGGTGAAAGTATAGATCATAAAGGTAAAGTCATTGATCTAAAAGACTATTTTATCTCAGATGGATTATTGGCATCCGATAATCAAAGAGAAATGATTTATACAAGGGAACTGGGAGATCAAATCAGCAAAGAATATAAAAAATACAATTATATTTTACCCGCACATTTAGTCGCATTCGCAGCTTTTAAATTACTATGTAAACTGCATTCTCAAATGGATATATATAGTGTTGTTCAAATTCCTGAAGAAGATTTTGTATTTCCAAGAAATGCATTCGAAATGCTTTGTCAACAACTTCGAAATATATTATTTGAAAGATCAGAATCAAATGAATTAATTTATCCAAAACAATTGGAGGGTGATATATCAGAAGTCATATCAAAAGGCATTAAAGCATTAGGTGTTTTTCATATCAAACGGGTACTTCAAGTAGATGAGTTTGGACGATTGTTAAGTCAGGATTTCATTGCTTTGATGTTTTATGCAAATAAAATGTCCAACCTTGAGTTGGATGAACAAATTGATTGGTCGTCAATTGATTGGGACGCGGAGAGATTTTGAGAAGAAGGTTGTTAGGGGTTTAGGGGTTTAGGAATGAAAAAATAATTTTAATATCTTCAATAAAAAAATTATAATTACAAATTAACTTAAGCATTCTACATGTTACATTTCACAATATTTAATTA
>JAYVIT010000118.1:0-3901 GCA_043769965.1 Saprospiraceae bacterium | reverse complement strand
ACAGCGAAATGGTAGTTGTAAAGGACATCGAACTCTATAGCCTTTGTGAGCATCATTTATTGCCATTTTTTGGAAAGGCACATATCGCATATATACCAGATGGTTACATTGTTGGTTTGAGTAAAATTCCAAGAGTGGTAGATATTTATTCCCGTCGATTACAAGTGCAGGAACGGTTAACGCATGAAATTTTGAACTGTATTCAGGATACATTAAAACCACTTGGTGTTGCAGTAGTGATTGAAGCCAGACACATGTGTATGATGATGCGCGGCGTACAAAAACAAAATTCAATTACCAAAACTTCTGCATTTACTGGCATATTCAAAAATGTAGAGACCCGGGTGGAATTCTTCAATTTGATTAATTCAAGTTCAGTATAATATGTCAAAAGTTGCATTTATTTTTCCAGGACAGGCGAGTCAATTTAAAGGTATGGGTAAAGATTTGTATGCATCAAATCTGGAAGCAAGAACTTTATTTGATGAAGCAGATGCTATACTGGGATATAAAATCACTGAGGTTATGTTTGAAGGATCAGATGAAGATTTGAAAGCTACTCGAATTACACAACCGTCCGTATTCCTTCATTCTGTCATTAAATATAAAGTTCAGGGAGTCAATCATCATATCGATGCAGTAGCAGGACATTCATTGGGAGAATTTTCTGCATTGGTAAGTGCTGGATCATTGAGTTTTGAAAAAGGATTGGAACTGGTAAATATCAGAGCACATGCCATGCAACATGCCTGCGAAGTTAATCCTGGTACAATGGCTGCAATTGTTGGATTGGAAGATGATAAAATAGAACAAATCTGCAATCAAATAAAAGAAGATGTTGTCGTTCCTGCAAATTACAATTGTCCCGGGCAATTAGTCATATCCGGTAGTTTGAATGGAATTGCATTAGCTGAAAAGAAAATGATTGAAGCAGGTGCAAAACGTTTTATTATTCTTGCAGTTGGAGGTGCCTTTCATTCAAGTTTAATGGAACCAGCAAGAATAGAGCTTGCGAATGCAATTGAAAAAACGAATTTTGAAAAACCCAGATTTCCAATTTATCAGAATGTAAATGCACAAGCGGAAACCGAACCACTAAAAATAAAAGCAAATTTAATCAGTCAATTGACATCACCTGTCAAATGGACCCAAACTATGCAACACATGATTGCTGATGGTATTACTGAATTTTATGAAGTTGGTGGTAATGGAACTGTTCTTAGTGGTTTCTTGAAAAGGATCAATAGAGAAATACCAATACAAACTTTATAAGATGGATAAGCAAGTTGATTTAATTAAACCAGCCACCGGTAAAGTTTTAGTTGCAGAACCATTTATGATGGATCCGCATTTCAAAAGAACTGTAGTATTACTGGCAGATCACCATTCAGAAGAAGGAACCGTTGGATTTATTTTGAATAAAAAGACTGCTTTGAAAATAAATGAAGTCACTTCGGATTTTGGAGATTTTGAAGCAGATGTTTATTATGGCGGACCGGTTGATATTAATTCCATGTATTTTATACATAATGCTGGAGAGTTATTGGAAGATTCTATACAAATATGCAAAGGCGTATATTGGAGTGGTAATTATGAAAAGTTGAAAGTGCTTATTGATTGTAAGTTGATTCTGGCTTCAAATATCCGGTTTTACATTGGATATAGCGGATGGACAGAAGGACAACTCGAAGAAGAATTGAAAGATCCATCCTGGATCGTAGCAGATATGGATGCCAATTTTGTTTTTAAGATAGACCCAGAAAAATTGTGGAAAGATATACTCGATATCAAAGGATATCACTATAGTGCCATCAGCCAGATTGAAGGCGATGAATTAATGAACTAGAAAAGTAGCTGTGATTAGAATTCAAGATTTAAGCCTTTATTTTGGTGAAAGAGTGTTGTTCGATCAACTTTCATTTACTATCTCGCCCGGAGAAAAATTAGCCATTTGTGGCAGAAATGGATCTGGCAAATCCACTTTGTTTAAATTATTGCTAAAGGAAATTACGCCAGACAAAGGGGTTGTTGAAATTCATGGACAATATACCATTGGATATTTACAACAAGAACTTCCTCCTGATCAAGGCAACACTATATTTGAAGAAGTTCAGAAATCTTTGGTAGAAACGCAACGGTTAAAAGATGAACTTAATCAATTGGAGCATCATATAAGCCAAGAAACCTCAACTGAACATGAGATCCTGGAAATGTTGCATCGAATGGATGACATTCGAATTCGATTAGATTATCTCGATGCAGATAAAGTAGACGGTAAAATTGAAAAAATTTTAATGGGTCTTGGATTTAAGGATAGCGATTTTAATAAAAAACTGTCCGAGTATAGTGGGGGATGGAGAATGCGAATAGAGCTTGCTAAATTGTTGATGGCTAAGCCACATATTTTATTATTAGACGAACCAAACAATCACCTTGATATTTTATCGCTTCGTTGGTTGGAAAAATATTTGAAGGAATACGAAGGTACAGTGATGTTGATTTCGCATGATTTGATGTTTCTCGACAATATCTCTAAACGCATCATAGAAATTGACCGTGGTAAAATATACGACTTCAAAGGAAATTATACAGCATTTAAAGTTTACCGTTCTGAACGAAAGGCCATTGAAACAAACGAATACAATGCACAGCAGCGCATTATTCAACACAAAGAACAGTTGATTGAAAAATTCAGGTATAAAGCCAGTAAAGCATCATTTGCCCAATCTCTTATCACAGAGCTTGGCAGAATGGATAAAAAGGATTTACCCGATGAAGAGCAAGCTACCATAAAATTGCGATTTAAACCCTCTAATCAAAGTGGAAAAAAAGTCTTTGAAGCTAAACTCGTTTCAAAAAATTATGATAAAAAACTGGTATTTGATGATGTAGATTTATTGGTTGAACGTGGATCTAAAATCAGTTTTATTGGTGGAAATGGTAATGGTAAAACAACATTGGTAAAATTAATTTGTGGGCAAACTGATTTATCGAGCGGACATCTTGAGTTGGGTCATCAGGTGAAAATAGGATATTATGCACAGGAGCATGGTGAAATATTTTTGGAAAATCAAACAGCATTGGAAACTGTTGAATCAGCAGCAATTCCAGAAATGAGAGGCATGGTAAGAAAAGTGATGGGTGGGCTTGGTTTTTCAGGAGAAGATGTAGAAAAGAAAATCTCTGTTTTATCCGGTGGTGAAAAAGCAAGAATACGACTCGCCAATTTAATTGTGAATGAACATAATTTTTTAATACTTGATGAACCTACACATCACCTGGATCTTCCTTCCAAAGAAAGACTGAAAGAATCTTTGATGCATTATGATGGTACGATTCTAATAGTATCGCATGATCGAGATTTCTTGAAAGGCCTTGCTGATAAAACAATCTTATTCGAGAATCAGGGCATCAAAGTTTTCGAAGGTGACATTGAATATTATCTGGAAAAAACGGAAGAGGCGAGTATCTACGAAACAAAAAAAGAACAGAATAATAAAAAGATAAAAGTTGAATTAAATTCATCTGCAGACCCTATTGATCGAAAAAAATTACAACGTCAATCTCAAACTCTGGAAAAAGAAATACTAAAACTGGAGGAACAAATTACCAAATTGGACTTAAAGCTTTCTGATCCTTCCTTTTATCAATCGCCGGACTATCATGAGTCCATTCAAAAATATAATGAAATTAAAAAACGATTGGATGTTAGCACTGCAGATTGGGAAAAAATCATACTCCAATTATCCTAAAAATACTTTCTCAATTGCCCCTGGCTTCAGCCAGGGGTTACTAAAAGTAATACTAAATTACTCTGCACTGAAAGTGCAGAGGTTTGAGGACTGAAGAATGAAATTCTTCTCTACTCCTCTAGTATCATTGACCCATCTATATCATTAGA
>JAYVIT010000117.1:0-4509 GCA_043769965.1 Saprospiraceae bacterium | reverse complement strand
GCAAGCACGCCTCCCTGTATTGCTCCATGAAGCGCACCAGCAGCGCCTGCTTCACTTTGCATTTCAATCACGGTAGGGATTTGTCCAAAAATATTTTTTCTACTTTCAGATGACCATTCATCTACCCATTCTCCCATCGCAGAAGAAGGAGTGATCGGATAAATAGCGCAAATTTCACTGCATTTGTATGCAATATATGCTGCAGCTTCATTACCATCTATGATGGTATTTTTGTTTGAATCAATTTTTTGTGCTTCTATTTTTATTTTTTGTGCTGTTATTTCCATCATTGCATATTTATATGAATTCAATATTGAATAATAAGAATTTATTTATATATTTCCATTTGATCAAAACTTCTTTCCAGGAAAACCTTAATCATCTGTTTTCGGTATTTTCTCGAAAAAATTTCATTATCTATAGCACGGGATTTTTTTGAAGCCAGGTTTATAAGTTCATCCCGTTGACTTTCCATGTTACCTGTTACAATTACTGGTTTGGGATCAACGCCACCAAGAACCAAATTAATTTTTCCTTCTTTATTAACAGATATACATGTTGTAAGAGATGTAAAATCCATGCTTTCACGTTGCCTCAGTTTATTAAAGGTGGAACGAAATTTTTCATTCAGGGGAAGTAAAATGGATTTTATTAAATTAAATTTACTAAGATTCACAGGCTTCACACCGTCTCCGGTATATATTTCTGCAAGCATTCGTTTTTGAATTCCATTCTTATCGACCACTTCAACCATGGCATCCATACTAATAAGTGCAATTGCAGTGTCTGATACGAATTCCGAATAACAATGTTTTTTACTGCCAGTGGCTATGCAAATCGTTCCATCACATTTTAAACAGTTTCCAACGGCATCGCGCCACCATTTCGATTGATTGTAAAATATACAACGGTTTTCACATAAAATATTTCCTCCAAGAGTTGCTGTTTTTCTGATCACAGGAGAACCAACTGCATTTGCAGCTTGTATCAATACCGGATATTCATTTGCAATTTCCTGATAATTTTTTAATTCATCTAAGATTATTAAAGCGCCAATAGAAAGATAGTCTTTGGTAATTTTTACTTCTTTCAATTCATTGATTCCATTTATATCAATCAGGGTGGAAGAATTTTCGTTTTCCTGAAATCGATTTACCATCAAATCAGTTCCTCCAGCTATAAATCGAAATTCATTTTCAAAGACTGTTGCCATCTCGAATACTTCACTAAGAGAATTTGGTTGTAAATAATGTTTAACTGTATTCATAATCTGTTTGTCCATTACTCATTTAGATCCTTTTCTTGCAAGATGAAGGATTGCGAATGAAGTTTTATTTTATTTAAAATGTCTTCAGGACTAATTGGTAGATTGGTAATCCTAATACCAACTGCATCATAGATCGCATTTGCAATAGCAGGGATAACAGGATGTAAAGCGCCTTCTCCGCATTCTTTAGCGCCAAATGGTCCTTCAGGATCAATCGTTTCAATAATATCGGTATGAATGAATGGTGTATCCAATGAAGTTGGAATTTTATAATCCAAAAAATTAGCATTCAGAAGCAATCCATTGAAGTATTTCATCTGCTCGCTCATTGCTTGTCCTATTCCCATGTGCCATGAACCTTCCAACTGTCCTTCAACTGCTAATGGGTTGATGGCTTTTCCACAATCATGAGCTCCCCAGATATTGACCAATTTTATCATTCCGGTTTCGATATCTACATTTACCTCAGCCACAACTGCACCAAAGCTATATGTCGGACTTAGACCCGCACCAGCACCTTTAAAGTCACCTCCAAGTTTAGGAGAAATGTAATTGCCACTTATGCTAATTGCTCCGCGGTTTGCAAGCGTACAATCAACCGCTTCATTCCAACTCAAATTAATTTTAGAATCAGAGGTAAAAATCCTGTCGTCGGAAAAAAAGAATTCTTCATCTTTCATTTTATAATGGAGTGAAAGAGATTTGATTATTTCAATTTTTAAATTTTCTGCAGCGGTCTTTGCGGCATTCCCTGCCATGAAAGTGACCCTGCTGGAATAGCTTCCTAAATCGACCGGTGTAAGAAGCGTATCAGCAGCCATTACAAATATTTTATCCAAAGAAATACCAAGTACTTCGGACACAATCAGAGCCAACATGGTATCACTACCTTGTCCAATATCACTTGCACCGGAACTTAATAATACCCTTCCATCAAAATCTACTTTTAAATGCACTGTGGATTGAGGAAGCTCATTCCAGATAATGGGTAAAGCACTTCCACTGATAAAAAATCCACAGCCTACTCCAAGTCCTTGACCATATTTCATTTTCCCGTACCGGTCTTTCCATTGTGATTGCTCCATAACTTTAAGAAGTGACTCCGTACTTCCATTTGAAGTAATGCGGAATTGTCCAACTGTCAGAACATTTGAAGGCATAAAATTTCTAAGTCGTAATTCACAAGGATCCAAATTCAATTGATGTGCTAAATCATCCATGAGACATTCCATTGCAAACCGGGAATTTACTGCTCCATGTCCCCGCATGGCGCCGCTCTGCGGTTTATTGGTATAAACCCGAATCGTTTTGAATCCTAAATTATCAATTTTGTATGGAGCTTGCAGCAAAACTCCATTATAATATGTGGTTACCACTCCAAAACTTCCGTAAGCACCGCCGTCAATTGCAATGTCTGCATCAGCAACTAATAATTTTCCATTTTCATCAGCCCCTATTTCCATCGTAATTTTAGAAGGGTGTCTTCCATGATTACAGAGAAAAACTTCTTCTCGACTCAATCTGACTTTTACTGGTCTTCCTGTTTTTATTGCTAAATGCGAGATGATAATTTCGTGAGGGAAGGGATCACTTTTGCCGCCGAATCCACCACCGACGTAAGGTTTGATAACTCTGACTTTTGCCAAAGGTATTTCCAATACTTTTGCTAAGGCACGATGTAAATAATGTGGTACCTGTGTTGCAGAAATAATAGTCAAACCATTGTCATCCCAATATGCGGTGGCGGCATGCGGCTCTGTAAAAGCATGATTTACTCCGCTAAATTCAAAATTCATTTTACTCCGATAAGCAGATTTCAATAAACATTCCTGTTGATCGCCAAAACGCAATTCTGCTTTTTTATGAATATTATTATTGTATTTAGTATGTGCATGAATTTTTTCATGTTCGCCGATATCGTTTATTGAATCTTCAATTTCTAAAAATGGTTTAATGGGTTTGTATTGAATTTGAATTCGCTGGCAGGCTTCTTTAGCCAGCTCTTCAGACTCTGCAACTACAGCAACAACAATTTCTCCAATATACCTGACTTTTTCAATGGCAAGCGCAGTTTCATCTTGTGAAATGGGTAACACACCAAATTTTTGTGGCAATTCAGCACCAGTTAGAATATATTTAACTCCAGGTAATTTATCAGCAGCGGAGATATCAATATTTTCAATCTTTGCATGAGGATATGGACTTCTTAAAAACCTGCAATGCAAAACATTCTTAATTGAAATATCATCCGCATATTCAGCAGAACCTTGTACTTTTTTATTTGCTTCAATGTAGGGATGTCCAATACCCACTTTCCTATTCTCTTTTGTAGAATTGTTTTGACGCTTTGAAAAATGAATTTGAAAATCGGCTGCTTCCGAAACAGCTTCGATAATTTTTTTATATCCCGTGCATCTACACAAGTTACCCGACAATGCTTTCCTGATTTCATTAATGGTAGCATTTGGATTTTTATTTATAAAATCCAGAGAAGTCATCACCATTCCCGGAGTGCAAAAACCGCATTGGATTGCACCTTTTTCGACAAACTTTTTTTGCAATAATTGCAATTCGCCATTTAGAGCCAGTCCTTCAATGGTAATTACATTTGCATGATTGCATCGCATGGCGGGTGTGATGCAACTTAAGACTGCTTTGTCATTTAATAAAACAGTGCATGCTCCGCAACTTCCCTGTTCGCATCCGATTTTTGTACCCGTTAAACCAATTCTCTGACGCAGGACATTGGCAAGCGTTTCGTGTTCACCGATTAACAGCTCTAGCTCCTTGTTATTGACTGTGATTTTGATTGCTTTCATTATTCACTATGAGTTATATGCGGATACATTATCACTATTACCATCCTGCACCTATGCTTTTACCGCCATCCACATAAATGGTTTGCCCTGTTATAAAATTTGTTTTTAGCGAGATCAAAAAGGAAACTACATTTGCAACATCTTCGGGATTCCCCATTGACTTTGTAGGTTGTGTTTGTATTAATTGTTCCAATGTTTGTTTTTTTAATTTTTGCGTCAATGGCGTATTAATAAGTCCCGGAGCAATAGCATTTACGAGCACATTGTAAGGACCTAACTCTAATGCCAAAGCTCTGGTCAACCCAATCACGCCCGCTTTGGAAGCTGAATAATTTGTTTGCCCCCGATTTCCCATCCATGCACGTGAAGAAATATTAATGATGCGTCCGTATTTTTGTTGCTTCATTACTTTGGCTGCATTCC
>JAYVIT010000116.1:0-3449 GCA_043769965.1 Saprospiraceae bacterium | reverse complement strand
GATGAATAATAAATAGAAATGTTAAATGATCATTTGACAATTACTTATCATCATCCATCAAGTCATGTCAAATGTATCGGCAATCAATAATTTGCTAATATAAGGAAATATGTCATTTTCAATATGCACGCTCAATTGCTGGAAAGTAAAACCATACAAGTAAAAAATACTTTGATTGATTTGAGATCACTTATTAATGGATCATATATTCTGAAAATAACTCGTAATAAGCAGGAAATAAAAAGTTTTAAAATTATTAAAAATCAATAAAATGAAACGAATACTTCAAACCTCACTTGCAATTCTTATTTGCATAAACCTTTATGCTCAGGTTCCTCAAAAAATGAGCTACCAGGCGGTCGTGCGGAATTCCAATAACCAACTTGTTGCTAATGGAGCCGTTGGAATGCGCGTCAGTATTTTGAAAGGCAGTGTAAATGGAACAGTAGTATATACTGAAATTTATAATCCGAACCCAACGACTAATGGCAATGGATTAGTTACTCTTGAAATTGGAACAGGCATTCCTATTACAGGAAATTTTTCAACAATTGATTGGGCAAGCGGCCCTTATTTTATTAAAACAGAAACAGATCCAACTGGTGCAACAAATTATAGTATAGTTGGAGTAAAAGAATTAATCAGTGTGCCTTATGCATTGCATGCTGCTAATAGTGCAAATTATTCTGATGGACAAGGAATCAAAATTCAAAGCAATAAAATATCACTATCAGATCAGAATGCACAATCAGGACAAGTATTGAAATGGGATGGAACCGGTTGGACTCCCGGTTCCGATAATGCTGGTGGTACTTATAATGCGGGTCAGGGAATTGATATTAGTAATAACACCATTGCGCTTGCTAAACAAAATGCACAAACAGGTCAAGTCCTCAAATGGAATGGAATGTCATGGGTTCCTGCGATTGACAGTAATAGCGCAAGTCAATGGCTGATGAGCGGAAATAATATTTATCGCAATACTGGTTTTGTTGGTATAGGAAATAATAATCCTCAGTTCCCATTAGACGTAAGGCTTGCAAGAAAAAATGGAATCATGCGGGTTTTGGATGAAGCTATTGATACTGCTCATCGAAATCCATTCTCAGTCAGTTATCATAGCAGCGCTAACACTGGAGTGGGGATTATATCTACCGCAGGAAAGAATCCATTTAGGGAGTTGGATTCACTTTATGTAAATCCTTCAATTAGTCACATAGGTATAATGGGTGCTGGAGATGATTTCGGTATCGCGGGAATAGGGAATACGGGTGTCATTGGAACAGGAATAGATGGAGGGCGATTTAAAGGAGATGAAATCGGCCTGATTGCTGATGGTGAACAAGGACTGTTGGTTTTTAGCAAATCACTTGGAGCAAATATTTATGGAAAAACCTGGATCAATGAAGCAGAACTCGAAATATTTAGTGCCAGTTTGGATGTTATTTTTCCCGTTGCAACATATTTTGAAACAACTGATAATGCAGGATACTTTATTCAGTATGGCCCTGATGGAAACCCCAATCTTGTGCAGACAAATTTAATAAACAAACCAGAAAATGGATTTTTAATGATCATGAATGGAAATAATCAAGAAGTGGGTATGTATTTGGATAACAGCAACAGAGGTATTGTTTTCGGTGACATTAAAAGTTTTCGTATGAAACATCCTGATAAACCTGGGAAAGAAATATGGTATGCTTCCCTGGAGGGACCTGAGGCAGCAGCATATGTGAGAGGGACTTCCGAGCTAATTAATGGTGAAGCAAATATCGAATTTTCAGAAGACTTTCAGATTGTTTCCAATTCAAAAACGATGACTGTTACTTTAACTCCTGGATCACCCGATTCAAAAGGATTAGCAGCATTTGAAAAAACGGAAACAGGTTTTAAAGTAAAAGAATTATTCGCAGGAAATGGAAATTATAGTTTTGACTGGGAAGTGAAATGTGTGCGGAAAGGTTATGAAGATTATGAAGTGATACGTGATGAAGACGAAACAAAGGTTGCAGGACCAAAAAATACTACCAGATCAGTACGACAAAAATTACCTGATAGATTATCAAGTTTTCGAAACAAATAAATTATTGTTTAATTGTTTAATTGTTAATTGTTATTTTTATTAAACATCTAACTATATAATTGTTTATCTGCCTGACTAAAATGCATTCTTATGGAATTTGGTTTTATTATTACCAGCATATTATTAATCTTATTCGCCATCTTGGGAATGTACGATGGTTTTTATTTACATATTTTCAGATACCGTTTGCACGAACGTGCAGAAAGTAAATTCGAACATCTGACTCATACAATCAGGTCTGTATTATTTCCATTGATCCTTTATTTCCTTTGTCTGGGTCAATCATTGACCGCGATTAGTATTGGTATTTTATTTGTGGTGTTGGATGTGCTGGTTCTTGGAGTGGATGCTTATGTGGAAAAAGACAGCCGCGTATTCATGGGCGGATTACCGCGTTGGGAGTATATCATCCATTTGTTTGTCAATGGTTTTCATTTTGCCCTGATCTGCACATTGCTTGTTTTGAAATTGCAATATATGAATGGAGAATTTATTTTTATGAATCAATTTGAAAATGTAAACTCGTATGTAGTTTTCATTTTCCTGGTAAAAAATATATTACCTGGAGCAATTGCATTGGCACTATTGCATGTATTAGTTTCTTTTGAAAGTACAGTATGCTATTGGAATAAATTGAGAAACAGAATTACTTGTTGTTGATTGATATTGGCAATCGTAATTGTAGAAACTAATTTATTGAAGTTACCAATACCGATAAACATTTTTTTATTTCGCCCCTTCAGGGCTTACAATATTTGGAATTTTTAGATCGGGCGATGCCCGATCCTATATAATTTTGCCCTTTCAGGGCTTTAAGAAAAGAAAGTAACAAATAAATAAAAAGCCACGTAGATTTCAAATCATATTTTAATTTGAATTTCCCTATCCATTTTCATTTCGCCTTACAGGAATTGGAAAAGAATCTTATAATTAATTATAAGCCCTGAAAGGGCAAAATGATATAGCGATGGGCAGCGCCCATCGCTATAATTATGAACCAGGATGATCAGTATAGTTATCCGTATAGTATAACGGATTCTAATTTTACCAATCAGCTTTATATCTTTACGGTTTAAATACTAAATCAAATTCCTTTTATATATTAAGGTTTCCGAATAATGAAAAAAAATCTATTCATTGCATTAGAAGGAATTGATGGAAGTGGGAAAAGCACTCAACTTAAATCATTAGCAGAACATTTTGAATCAGCGGGTCATAAAGTCATTACCACCTGCGAGCCAACGGATGGACCTGTTGGACAAATAATCCGCGATATTTTCAATCATCGTATGGAAGCAGATCACAGAGTTATAGCCGGTCTGTTTATTGCTGACCGCCTCGAGCATCTGTTGAATAAAAGCAAAGG
>JAYVIT010000115.1:0-8325 GCA_043769965.1 Saprospiraceae bacterium | reverse complement strand
GAATTTAATTTGTATTCAAAACTATATGAAAGAGCACCGGAAACACTATTCCAAGATCCACTTGCAGTAGTTGTTGTGATATTACTTATAGCCAGTCCTGATGGAGCATTACAAGTGCCACCACCACCACAACCCGAACTCAAACAAGTAGCTGCGGCAACTTCGGTGCGTATTTTATTTCCAGGTTGAGTTCCAAAGCCATTGTTGAAATTAATTCCATAACTAGTCAGATGACAATAGCTCATGATTGTACCTCCATTTGTTGGTGCAGGACCAGCAGAACAACCACCTTCGGTTGTATAACAATTATCCAGAGCTCCACCATCCCAACCACACCATTGTGTATGACTTGATCCAAGATTGTGTCCCATTTCATGAGTCATCACTTCAACCGTCCAACTAAATGTTGGCACATTAGAATACGATGCGGAAATATTGCTGTAAGCATATTTGTAGCTGCTGCACAGGACATCCAACCATGCGACTCCACCTAAATTGCTGCCGCCTAATGCAGCAAGATGTGCGATATCACCATTAAATGTTGGTCTTGCATTTTTAAATTGGTTTAATGCTTCCACCGAACTTGTTGTACTATAACTGTCCGAAGTGGTCCAAACAAATACTTCTGAAATTGTAGTAGTGATGCTTTCATTTGCATATAGTGTCGCCAGGTTATTAAACACCGATGTAATCCAGTTTACTGTATTGGTGGTGCCACCTTTATTTTGATGTAAAGCATAATCGCATTCGATATAAACGCGAACACAATTACTTGCAGATGTAAAACCTCTTGGTTGAATGGGTTTTTTAATTTTTTCCAATTGATCCGAAAAACAATTGTAATGAAAATCATCCGGAATGTCTTTGTCATTAAATAGAATTAATTCTCCGGCACTTAAGTAAGAAGGTTGAATAATCATGTTACCACCTTCATATGTAAAACTACCAATTACTTCATTTTCAAAAAAGCTAATGGATGCAATGGAATTGTTTTCTGTTCCTTCCACAACGCCGCGATAATAAACTCCGGGCAAATAGTCAGTGGGTAAATCTTTTTGAGATGAAGTAAATACATTGAAGCCTTCAGCAAGTGGATTCACTTTTATAAGTTGAAGCTTAATGCTTTCACGGCTATTCTTTGGGACCGACAATGAAAATTGTTGTGGAGAATTTTTGATTAGATTACGTAATGAAGTCGGATTGACATCTAATACTTGCACATTATTACCCATTTTACTACGGGAAGCAGTCTCCTGATGTTTACTCAATTCAAGGACTTGAATAGTCTTGAAAATTGCACCTGAATTCACAACATCTTTAACAGCTTGGCCCACCTTTGATAAAGGTGTCAGATCCTGTTGGTTTACCTTTATTTCAGGGATGTTTTGAGAAAAAAGAGCGAAAGAGTAGAATAGGCAAATGCATGCCAGTGAATTAGATTTTGAGAAATTCATTTTGTCAGTAATTAAGTAAAAGAAAGTTTACTGTAAGACTGAGATGGATATTTAGGGTAAAATTCGGCAACAAAACTAAAAAAGAATATTCGATATTTCAAAGAATTAGCTTAATATTATTATTACTTAATATTTAAAGTTTGCTTAAAATACGAGATTTAAACAATGTTAAAATTATTATATGATATTGGTGAATGTGTATGTTCCTTATTTTCAATATTATCATTAAAAATAATTTTTAGATTTTAAATTGTAAAAATCAATTCAATTAATCTTCATGCAACCTATTTTTTCCTCAGAGTATTCGCAAGCTTCTACACTCATCTACATTTATCCGTGCACTCCGCCTACATCCGTGTAATCCGTGATCAAAAGTTAGCTCTCAATTGCATCCTTCCTGTATGCAATATTTCAGAACTGGCAGCTTTCCGTCCCGAATACGAAAACTGCAATTGGATAAGTGAATTGATTTTATAGTCGACCTGAAAATCCCAATTGAAATTATTGCCGTCTTTATAGCCATCTAACATCGTGTATTCAAGGATACTGCCTGCTTCACCGGTATAATCAATAGAAATGAATTTCAACGTTGTGCGCAAGGAAAGTTTCTTGAATAAAAATGTAGCTGCTCCGGCTTCTGATTCAATAAGACTCGCTTTCTCTTGAGACTTTATGGATTCTTCCGAATTCCGAATGGTAAAGTTTGCATAAAATCTGGCAAACTGATTCAAGCGGTAGAGTATTCCGGGTTTTATTCCAATACTTTTTATTTGGTAATTTTGATCGGCATAGTATTGCGTAGTTTTTTCATCATTTTTTTCAAAGACTTCCAGATTACAATCTAGTTTTTTAAATAAGGTCACTCTGGATTTGACATAAGTATTCAGAAGTTTTTTTGAATCCGTACCGGACGTCAGCAACAATTGCTGTCCGTTTTGTTGAAATCCTCCCTGTAGTTCAAAAACAGGATGTGAGCGATTGTAATAAAGATTTTGTTGAATGTAAGAATTATATCCAATTAGATCATTTGTATTTTTCAAAAAATACAATGGATTAATTCTATTCTCGACATTAGATTCCCTGCTGACTTTACTTGTAAACCGAAATCCGGATTCAAATGAAATGGCTTGTACTACTTTTGATAGTTTACTTTTGCCTTTCAAAATATTTTTGAGATCAAAATTTAAAAACTGATTCCAAGAAGATTGATAAACCTGTACGTATTCTGAATTAAATAATTGAAACCTTACAAATCTTGCTGTATCAACACCAGGGGAGGCAAGAACATATTCATTAATCTGGCGCACTCCATCGTGATCAAAGTCGATATAAATAAAATTTCCTTCTCCAGGTCTTTTTTCTTCAAATACAAATTCCTGTCTGGGTTCTACACCACTTTGCAATTCATAATAATTTTTGAGATTGATAAACTTTTTTAAAAAACTAATTTGATGATCGAAGGCTCCAAGGAAATAAATTCGTCCCAAGGAATCATTAACTTGATTATCTGAATAACTAATATTCCTGGCACTCATTTTAATATCGAAGTTGCCAATCCGTTCACTTCGCAAATTACTTTCCAGCACGAGTTCATCTGAAGTTGAGTATTTGGAAAATTCATTTCCAAAAGGAGAATAGTCAATTCGATGTCTGGCTGTAAGGATGATTTTAAATTTGTTTTGTGATTCTTTGGTGATGCCAGCTTCCAGAATGTCAAAATAAAAACTCGACAAAGAAATGGAGTCCATTATGCTTTGTTTTCTCTCATTGCGTTCTCTATTTCCTTTTAATTGAATTTTCCATGTTGGTGAAAGAATTCTGTTGATTTGAAAATTTGGACGGACATAGATTGCATTCTCATTATCATCTTTACTTGTTAATAAATCATAGGAAAGTTGGATGCGAGTTAATGAGTCAGACCATATCGCATTAACCAAATGTTTCTGACCATTGAAACCAATCGACCGTATAAACTTCACATGTTCGTAATCAATTTGAAGATGGCGACCTATACCAGTTATTAATTTGAATTTTGGAAGATGATCTTCAGAACCAATTTGCGAACTAATATTCCAATCTCTTGCAAATTCAACAGAACGATAAGGATTGATCGGTGTAAAATTCCGTTGGTTGAATTCGTAATACACATTGGCTTGCAATGAAATAAATGAATCGATAAACCTGAATTGTGGAGTCGATGATTGAATCCTCAATGCGATTCCAACATTGTCATTATCTTGTAAATTCGACAATCTATTTTTGTCAAGTGAGGATATTGCAAGTTCAACTCCTGCTTGCAAGTTCTTTTTACTCTGCCAATTTAGTCCGGTAGTCATCATCAAATGTTGCTGGGGAGCAATCAATGGAACTACTGGTTCGTAATTACCAGAATTTTTTCCTGTTATAGCATCTGGTGCAATCCATTCATACACTCGACCATTTGCTGTACTTTGCTTCAATCTGTATTGTCCATTGCCTTGCAATACTTCTGAGAATCCTACTTGTAAAGCGGTGCTATCTGCATCCGGATCATACAAAAGAAATGTAAACATCGTAGGTATTCCATTTACGGTCACACTTGTATCTCTTTCCCTGTAATAAATTCTGTTGACATTAAAATTGCTTCCAGCTTTCATAATTCCATTGCGCACTGCATTTTTCAAATCATCGCCACTTTGTGATAGAATAATTTTGTCCAATGAATCTAAATCACCTTCAACCGCTGGACTCTTGCTATCCTGTTCATTGTAAAAATTGAAATAGGATTGCACATTATTTTTTTGTGCTGTTGTTTGAAGCACACTTAAACTTCGTGTATAATTCTGATCGAGGTATTCAAATTCAATGATGACACGAGAAACATCTGAAATAATTCGTTTCGCAGTAAAGCGAATTTCAGCAAGATTATAGTCGATGCTGTAATCTGAATCTTCGCCGCGTTGTAGTAACTCACCATCAATCCAAACTTTTTCGCTTCCAGCAAGTAGTATGATGAATTGTTCATTGTTATTTCCAAATAAGCGGTAAGGTCCCTGGTTGCCATTTTGTGATTTCAAAGTAAGTCTGTTCGATTTTCCTTTTGAAATTGCAAAGGCAACTTTGTTATCAATTTTCCAGGTTTTCAACTGATGTTGTGTTTCTAAAATGCCGCCTTTATTTTTTTTATAGTAGTTCATAAAATAACCGGTCGGTTTTCCAATCTCAAAATCACCTGCAGTGAGGTGCTGATTTTTTTTAGAAAGTTTGATAAACAAGCGATCGAATTCCTGAATCTGTCTTGTATTTCCTTCCGGTTGAATGGGAATTTGATTGTCTGATATGGCGCCAAGAATAGTAAATCCATCACCAAGATCTCCGCTTAGTTGTAAGTTGAGACTGGAATTGAGCACTAAGGATTGACTGTTGCCTGTACTCAAACCACGAGTGAAATTTCCGGAATAATTTATTCCTGGACTGTACCACCATTCGCGGTTTGATTTTACTTCATAAGTTGGATCGGCGTAATCCGGCTTAAGCGGATTCTGACGAATGATGGTATCGAAAAGAAAATATTGTGCAGTCAGTGGAATTGGAAAAACGCGGTAACAAACTTTTATTGAATCATGTGCCAAAGGATTTGAAATAAAAATGCGCTGTGTTTTTTCAGAGAATGTAAAAACATATTGATGCTCAGTATGCGAAATCGAATGAATGGAAATTGAATTTGGTGAAATCAACAAACTATCCTTCAACTGAATGCTATCTCTGACAGAAATAGTAAAACACCGAAGTGAATTGGATTGAGCAAAACAATTTACTGATACAAAGACTACCAGTATAAAAATCCAAGCCAAGTATATTATTTTTTGATTCAATGGATATGTTATAAAATTTGTGTTGAAGAGGGGACGATTCAACGCACAAACTCTTTTTTGATTGTTAGGATCCGTTGTTGCTTGAAGCCTGTCTGCTAAAGGCAGGCGTCCCGCTTCAAGCTCTTGTGGTTGCAACGTTTCAAACTTTTTGTTTCATCCCCGCTTCAAGCTTTTTGTGGATTACCGCTACCGGTTTTTTCCGGTTCCCATACTTCAAGCCTTTGTTGACAAGAAATTTAAATAATTTTACTTCCCTGGACTCAACTTCTCAATAACTAATTATTTTTCATTCAACATTCAACATTCAACATTCAACATTCATCTAATCCCCAACCAAAAAAACAAAAGACAAAACACTAAACTGATTAAAGTATATGCAGCAAAATATCCGAATTGGGATTGTTGCAACAGTTGAAAATTTTCAGCGGTGAATGTTGAATATGTACTCATGCCTCCACAAAAACCGATCATTGCAAAAAACCAAATCCAATATTGGGATTCATCAATTTTAAATTGTTTATAGGAAACGCCAAGTATAAAGCAACTTATTACATTGGCAGATAGCGTTGCATAAGGAAACTTTGTGGTACCGGAATTAAAATAAAATGAAATCAGATATCTGCTAATGCTGCCAAGTCCTCCACCCAGGAAAATCAGTAAAATTTTATACAACATTTTTCAAAATCTGATTTTTTGAATTCTTGAGATACAATAACACACCAGTCAAAACAAGTCCGTAAGTGATGATGATAATTAATAAAAATAAATTTCCTATAGCTTGTGATTTAACTACTGTGAAAAGAACTAAAGCATTCACTGCAATCAACACTCCTGTTGCTTGCAAATGATTTAATCCTGCATCCAGCATCAAATGATGTATATGCTGTCGATCTGCATCGAATGGTGATTTGCCGGAAATGATCCGCACAAAAAAAACGCGCAACATATCAAATAGCGGTACAAATAAAATTCCTATGGCAACTGCCGGTGGCGCGAGTATTTTATAAAGTGGATTGGGTTCTCTGAAAGACAATTCAATAAAACTAATGCTGAGTATGGCGCAGATCATTCCAATCAATAATGAGCCGGTATCACCCATGAATATTTTTGCCGGAGTCAGATTGAATTTTAAGAATGCAATGAGCGATCCAACCAATGCAAATGAAATGATACTCAACACAACCTGGTCGGCGAGATAAAACCACGCGCCATAAGTAGTCGCTATTAAAATACCAAGACTTGCACCCAGTGCATTGATTCCGTCAATCAAATTGAATGCATTGACAATGACAATTATCGTAAAAAGTGAAATGAGTACACTCCAGAAATAAGGTAGATCGCCAACATAAAATATGCCGTAAAAACTGGTTATCCGAATATTGGCTTTAAACACGAGTATGGATGCAGCGATGATTAAACCCAACATTTTTTTATAAGGAGTCAACGGAATGATATCGTCCTTAGCACCTATAAGAAATATCATGATAAACGAACAGAGAATATACTGCAAGTCACCGAATACATTGAATGGAGTCCATAGCACTATTGAAAACACGACACCTGCGAAAATACCAATACCTCCTAGCGTTGGGATACTTCGTTTGTGGCTCCTACGCTCATCTGGTTCATCGGTCAGCATTTTAACCTTGGCGATATTGATAATGGATGGAATGATCAGATAGGTCAGAAGAAATGCTGTCAAAAAGCTGAGAATCAACCGGTATAACATTTCGATTTTTACAATTTAAAGAACAAAATAAAGACATTTTGGGCGAAAAAGACAAAAGTTGTCAGAAAGAATTGCATTGATTCTTAGCCTTTGGCCTCTAACCTCTAGCCTCCAGTCTAAAGTCTTCCTAAAATAGTAACTTTACGATGATTATGGAAAAACCTGAAATTCCAGGAATTGATTCTACTAATTTGCCAAAGCATATTGCCATCATTATGGATGGCAATGGTCGTTGGGCCAAGCATCATGGCCTTCCCAGGCTTTTGGGACATCGGGCAGGTGTCAAAACAGTCAGAGAAATTACCGAAGCTTCAGCCGAACTGGGTATTCAATATCTTACCTTATATGCTTTTTCCACAGAGAACTGGAATCGCCCAGAAAAGGAGGTTAGTGGATTGATGAGTTTATTGGTGGAAACCTTAAAAACAGAATTGTCAACACTTGAGAAAAATAATATTAAACTTCGAGTCATTGGTGACCTTTCAAAGTTGCCCGAAAATACAAGAGCTGCAATGATTAGCGGTATCGAAAAGACCAGGAATAATTCAAGAATGGATTTGATCATGGCACTCAATTATAGCTCGAGATGGGAAATATTGAATGCAGTAAATAAAATTGCAGATCAATCGAAATCCGGAGATTTGAACATACCCATTGATGAAGACCAATTCTCAAACTATTTAAGCACTTCGGGGATTCCAGATCCCGAGCTCCTGATACGCACTAGTGGGGAGCATCGCATTTCCAATTTCCTGCTTTGGCAACTTGCCTATACTGAACTCCATTTTACATCGGTGTTTTGGCCAGATTTCAAAAAACAACATTTCTATGATGCCATTATTGATTTCCAAAAAAGGCAACGACGGTTTGGAAAGACCTCGGAACAAATAACGCCCCTGCCTACCGGACAGGCAGGGATTGGCGCGGATAAGCCTGGTTAGCAAATAGGCTCAGGTGACTCAGACGCTTATAGAATAGGCAATCATGCAACTTTTGTCGATATTTCTACTCTTTACATTTGTATAATCAATCAAGCCATTTAACCATTTAAACATCAAACCATTTAACAATTCAATCCCAACAGTACTGTTGGGACAACAATTTAACCATTCAACCATCTAACAATTTAACAATTAAGCAATTGAACAATGAAGCAATCTGTTAAATACCTTACATTTGCGGCCACAATGCCCTTCGGCCAACTTTCGTTAATTCAACCTATATTTGAAAAGAGCTTATGAATAAAATCATCTACTGCCTGACTGTTTTATGCCTAGTATCCTTGAAT
>JAYVIT010000114.1:0-2797 GCA_043769965.1 Saprospiraceae bacterium | reverse complement strand
TTGCTATTCTTAGATCCATTGTGGATACTACGATTAAATCCGGTAAAGAAGTTTTCGGAGAATTATTAAATATCGCTAATTTAACTACTGAATAGTTACCAATTTCTTAATGTTTCAAGAGGTTCGTTATTTGAAACAGAGACGATATTAATTCTCTTAAGTGACATGGAAATGATAAATCAAATTGAATTCGATAAATTAATGGAATTAATAAAGGAAATTAAAAAATTACTACATGGGACAATTAAATATTATAAAAATTCAACTTTAAAATAAGTGTAGATGAGTAACAATTGAATCCTCTTTCTAACAATCAGCATCGAATAACTTTCAACTATTTCCTCCTACTATCAACTAACAACTACCATCTAACAACTATATTTACACCGTGGATAAAAATCAATTAGAAGAAATTTGTTGCAAGACTGTTGGTATCGTAAAAGATGCAGCCGTATTTATTAAACAAGAACTTGGTAAAGTAAATGCCGAACATATCCATGAAAAAGAAAAACACAGTCTGGTATCCTACGTGGATATTGAAACTGAAAAAAAACTGGTAACTGCATTTAAAGCATTGCTGCCTGATTCCAATTTCATAACTGAAGAAGGAACCCCATTTACCAAAAATGAAAGTGAATATTGCTGGATCATTGATCCTTTGGATGGGACCACTAATTTTTTAAAGGGCATTCCGGTTTTTTCAATCAGTGTAGCACTTGCAAAGGGCAATGAAATCATTCTTGGCATTGTATATGATATCATGCAAGACTCTTGTTTTTATTGTTGGAAAAATGGAGGTGCATATTGCAATGGGAAACCGATTTCTGTGAGCACAATTCTCAATATCGATGAGGCTGTTATTGCAACTGGTTTCCCTTATCAGCGCAAATGGATGGAAAATCTAAATCAGATCCTTATCGAAGTTTTGAAAACAGCAAGAGGTGTGAGGCGATTGGGATCTGCGGCTATCGATCTGGCTTATACGGCCAGTGGACGATTTGACGGTTATTATGAAACCCGATTGAATTCCTGGGATATGGCGGCTGGAATTCTATTGATTAAAGAAGCAGGAGGCAAAGTGACAAATTTCTTTGGAGATGAAGGAAGTATTCTTTCTTCACATCACATACTTGCCAGCAATGGACACATTCATAATGAATTGTTGAATCTTACCCGTTCTGCAATGCTCGATCAATAAGTGATTCTCGTCGAAAACAATCAGTCTTCAATACAAAAACACGAATGAAAGAACCGGACTTGTTATCTTTGGTCAGAATATGAATTACAAGGAAATCTTTTTACTATCTCTTGCTAATGTACGCGCCAACCTCTTGCGTTCCATCCTCACACTGGTCATTATAGCTCTTGGTATAATGGCTCTGGTTGGAATTCTCACATCTATAGACAGTATGATTTACAGTATGAGCAGCAATTTTTCGAATTTGGGCGCAAATAGTTTTAGCATAGATCGCAAGTCAACTGAATTCAGGAAACATGGCCGCAATCAATACAAAGAAGCTCCTCCTGTTACCTATATGCAGGCAATGGAATTTAAAGAGCGATTTGCAGAATTTGGAATTGTAAATGTTTCTTTCCGTGGGGCATCGAATGCTATTGTACAGTTTGAAAATAAAAAAACAAATCCATCTACGCGAATCCGTGGAATAGATGAAAACTTCTTCCAGGTTTCCGGTTATGAAATTGAATTTGGAAGAAATTTTTCAAATCATGAGCAGGAAAGTGGAACTGCAATGGCCATAGTCGGTACTGAAATTGTAAAGCGATTATTTGATGATAATCCGGAAAAAGCACTCAATAAAATGATACAGATCAATAGTCAGAAATATCAGGTTGTAGGTGTATTAAAAACTAAGGGTGCTAGTATGAATGAAGGAGCTGACAGGAGAATTTTAATTCCCTTGCTAAGATCCAAAATTGAATTTGGTTTTAACGATGCTAATTATGAGCTCGATGTTGCAGTGCCAAATGCAGCAGAAATTGATAAAATTGTTTCTCAGGCAACTGGTGTTTTACGTGTAATCAGAAAATTAAAACCCTATGAAGAAAATGATTTCGAAATATCCAAAGCGGATGGCATCGTAGATTTTCTCAAAGAAAACACTGTAAAATTAAGAGCTGCTGCCATTGCAATCGGATTGATGACTTTACTTGGAGCAGCAATCGGATTGATGAACATTATGTTGGTTTCTGTTACCGAACGCACCCGTGAAATAGGTATCGCAAAAGCAATTGGTGCAACCCGTAAAAATATTATTTATCAATTTTTAACTGAGGCGATTATCATCTGTCAGTTTGGTGGGATTCTCGGCATCCTTCTTGGCATCCCAATTGGAAATATTGTAACCCTAATTATTGGTGGACAATTTCTAATTCCTTGGGCCTGGATCATTTTAGGTTTAGTGGTTTGCATGATCGTTGGTATTTTATCCGGAATTTATCCTGCACTAAAAGCTGCAAATCTGGATCCAGTGGAGTCATTGAGATATGAATAAAGATCGCGGATTACGCGGATGCACGCGGATTACTCACGGATTACGCGGATTTATGAATATTTTATTTTGTCTAAAATTTATAATTAATTTTCACTATGACAGGTAATTATATCAAAATTATCATTGTCCATAAGTCCAATCTACATTCTCAAAGTTATTGTGTGATCTAAAATCATGTTTTTGTATAATTAGTCTTTGCAATAAAACTCTGAAAGCCAATAAACACAGTACTTTGTGTTAATAAATTGGTTTGAAAAGTGGAAAAGAAATTACGGTTTTATTGA
>JAYVIT010000113.1:0-2674 GCA_043769965.1 Saprospiraceae bacterium | reverse complement strand
CTACAGCCTACAGCCTACAGCCTACAGCCTACAGCCTACAGCCTACAGCCTACAGCCTACAGCCTACAGCCTACAGCCTACAGCCTACAGCCTAAATTTCCTTAATAGAATAAAAAGACAAAAACTTCGTTAGTCACAAATACTCCCCAATCCTATAATTTCTAAAATGATTAAATCACTAAAGATCTTATTTTGTATCGCTATATTTTTTCCGCTGAATTCATATTGTCAGAAAGGTTTTGAAGTAGGAGCCTGGGCCGGAGCTGCTCATTACTTTGGAGATCTTAATAATCTGTATAGAGTTAATGAGCCTGGACTCGCCGGTGGACTTTTAGGTAGATATAATTTTGATACCCGTTTATCTGTACGCATGCAATTAAATTATCTTAGGCTCCGGGGAAATGATTCTAAATCAACTAATGCATTTGATCTTCGCAGAAATCTAAGTTTCTTTTCTAATGTTATTGAGATAGCACCTGCTATGGAATTTAATTTTTTCACATTGAAACATGGATCACAGGATCATTTTATTACTCCATATATGTATGCTGGTTTTAGTGTTTTTCATTTTAGCCCACAAGCTGAGTTAAACGGTCAAATTTATTCTTTACGGGAAATGGGTACAGAAGGGCAACTTCCAGGACAAGAGTATAATGAAATCTCAACTGCCTGGTTGATTGGCGGTGGAGTGAAAATAGATGTAAGTTATAGTTGGAGTATCAACATTGATCTTGGATATCGCAGAGCGAATACAGATTTTCTTGATGATGTTAGTGGATTTTATCCGGACTACAATGAATTGAGAATAAACAGAGGTGATATTGCCGTTGAATTATCAGATCGATCCATCGCAAATATTGATCAACAAAAAATAGGAATACCAGGAACACAACGCGGTGATTCCGGCGAAAAAGATGCCTTTGTCAGTTTTGGAATAAATCTGGTATATTATTTTGGAAAACTCCGTTGCCCGGAAATATCCACTCCCCGTTAATAATAGTATTAATCAATTACAATTGACTTCAGTCAATCGTCTTCCAGCGCAATCTGGAATTAATTATTTAAAAAACCGGAAAGCAGAAGAAGACAACTCAATTCAAATAAAAATATTCTCAATTTCAATTGGCTTCAGCCAATTGTACGGGCAATGATAACCGACGACAAACTTCAATTAAAAAACTCTATCAATTACAATTGACTTCAGCCAATTGTTCCTTCAAATAACCTGGTTTCTATATTAGTAAAATTTATTACCGGATCTGTATTACCCAAATAATTAACTTTATAAATTACCATAGGCTTCAGCCAATTGTCGCAAATGATATATTTCAATTGTCTTCAGCCATTTGTGCTTCTGCCGTTTTTTCCACAGTTTTTATAGAAATAACAGATACCTAATCTTAATCTCTTTACTTTTGCATCTTCAATTTTATAGAAGATGTCTAATTTGTTAGAACTCACACAAGTAGTTAAAGAGTACAATTCCGTGAAGGCGGTCGACCATGTCAGCTTTTCTGTAGCAGAATCCAGTATAGTCGGATTATTAGGTCCCAATGGAGCCGGAAAAACATCCCTGATTCGGATCATTACAGGGATTACACAAGCTGATTCAGGAAATGTATTATTACATGGCCAGGATATTTATAAAATCAAAAATCCATCTATAGGCTATATGCCTGAAGAAAGAGGATTGTATAAGAAAATGAAAGTCGGCGAACAATTGGTTTTTTTGACAAGACTGAAAGGATTAAGTAAAATAGATGCAGAAAAAAATGTAGTCTTCTGGATGAAGAAGTTTCAAATAGAATCCTGGTGGAATAAAAAAGTCAATGAACTTTCTAAAGGGATGTCGCAAAAGGTTCAGTTTATTGCTACAGTAAGTCATCAACCTAAACTGATTATTTTGGACGAACCATTTTCAGGTTTGGATCCGATTAATACCAACCTTATAAAAGATGAAATTCAGCGGTTAAAACAAGAAGGTGCCAGCATTTTATTTTCAACACACAGAATGGAACAAGTCGAAGAAATGTGTGAGCATATTGTGTTGTTGAATAAAGGAAAGATTGTATTGAATGGTGAAGTCAATGAAGTCAGAGACAAGTACAAAGAAAATCTGTTTGAAGTTAAAACAGAGACCATAATTCCAGAATCCATGCATGAATCATTTGATGTGATAACTAAAGGTGATAAGCATTATTACATAAGACTAAAAGCAGTTCAGCATAATAATGATATATTGAGTTGGTTGTTAGCTAATCAAATAGGGATCAAATCTTTCAATGAACTGCTTCCTACTTTCAATGAAATATTTATTAAAACGGTAAACGAAGACAGCCATGAGTAAACTTGGATTGATCATCAGCAGAGAGTATTTGACAAAGGTCAAAAATAAGAGTTTCATTTTTACTACATTACTCACGCCCTTAGGTTTTCTGGTTTTCTTTATTGTGATTGGAGTAATATTCAGTTATGAAGGTTCGAAAACATATCGCATTGCCTTATTGGATAATAGTGAAATGAATTTTGAACTTCCACAATCGTCAAAGAAATTTACTTTTCAGAAGACTGATAGCTCTTTGGATTCTTTGAAAGCACAATATCAAAGAGAAGAAATTGATGGAATAATTGTACTTCCTAAATTTGCCGGAGTAGATGTAAAGGCATACACAAT
>JAYVIT010000112.1:0-2032 GCA_043769965.1 Saprospiraceae bacterium | reverse complement strand
GGTGGATTCACTGCAGCAAAGAAGGAAATTGTGGATATGTTACGTCAACGATCCAGACCTTATTTATTTTCAAATACACTGGCGCCTTCAATAGTTGGTGCATCTATAAAAGTTTTAGATTTATTGTCTTCATCAACGCATTTAAGGGATAAGTTAGAAGTTAACACCGCGTATTTCCGCAAAGCAATGACTGATGCAGGATTTAATATTCTTGCTGGTGAACATCCGATTGTTCCGGTTATGTTATATGAAGCTCCATTGGCTCAACAATTCGCTTCCGAACTATTGAAGGAAGGAATTTATGTTGTTGGTTTCTTTTATCCGGTAGTTGCGCAGGGTAAGGCAAGAATTCGTGTCCAGATTTCAGCAGGACATGAACAGGCGCATTTGGAAAAATGTGTAAGCGCATTTACAAAAGTTGGAAAGCAGTTAGGCGTGATCTAGGTCATTACTTGATTTCGTATTAATGTGGTTAGGTGAGGGATAAGTGCTATAATTTATGCAATTGTGCCATTTAATATTCTAGAATGCAGAAAACGTGTATATCTTTGTATATACAATAATGGATAAATGATCACAAAAATAACGAGATGGGGTAATTCACTTGCCATTAGGTTGCCACAGAACTATCTCAAACAAACCAATTTAAAGGAAAATGAAAACCTGGAATTGATACTTGAAAATGGCATGTTAATTTTAAAACCCTTAGATAAAAAAAAATTTACTATTGATGAATTGATTGCCAGCATGTCAGTTAAAGAAGTTCTGGATCAATATGAAGATTGGGGTAATTTTGGAATGGAAGAAATAAAGTAGGATGAACCCTAAATATGTTCCGGATAGAGGTCACATCGTCATGGTAGATTTTAATCCTGCCTTAGGTCATGAGCAGAAAGGAAGAAGACCTGCTTTGATTTTAACTGTTGAGAGATACAATAAATTTGGACTTTGTTATGCATTACCTATTACTTCAAAAATAAAAGGATTTCTTACAGAAGTTCCTCTGGAAAATACAAGTATAATTTCTGGTATAATACTTACAAATCATCTTAGGGTTTTGGACTGGAAAGAAAGAAATGTAGAATACATTGAAAAGGCAAATGAAGAAATATTAAATGAAGTAAATATTCGGTTGAGGACTTTGTTAGAGCTATAAATGAATAGGCTATGAATGAATCGTAACCATTGTACCCTGCAATTGAGGTTCGAATTTAATTTTTAGTTTAGTATCCTTAATGAGCTGCCCAACGATGTACAATCCAATTCCAGCGCCGGATTCGTTGTGGGTTCCTTTTTCGGAATTAAAAACTTCATGCAATAGCGCATTTGAATAATTTGCTGGCATGCCGATACCAAAATCCTGTATAATTAGACTGTTTGATGTGGTGTTGATTTTGATAGTCCCATCAAGAAAGCTGTATTTGATTGCATTCACCAATAAGTTATAAATGATGATTTTTAATTTTTCCTTCGCAATAGGAAGTTGAAATTCCGGGTTTTCTTGTATTTCAATTTCCAGTTTTAATTTTTTTTCAGAAATTTGGGTATAAAGTTCTTTTTCAGATTGTGAAATCACATTTATAATATCCCGTTGATTAGAAATCTCAGTTGTTTTCTGAATACTTACTTTTTGGAATTTCAAAATGTTATTCAGGATTTCATTTACAGCCGATACCTGTCTTTCCAAACTTTTAGAAGCTTGAGTAAGGTAACTGTCATTTATATTGAGTTTCTGCAGTAATAATTGTACGCCAAGTAATGGTTCTTTGATATCATGAGAAATGATAGTGACCAATCGCTCATTCAGTTTATTTTGTCTTGAAATGATTTTCTTTTGTTTGTTGGACTTTGAATAGAAATAATATAAAAGACTTAGCAATGCAAGCAAGCCAAGAATGATTCCGATTTGAATTTTCATCGAGACATTTTGTTCTTTTATCCTTAGATCCTTCAATTCAACTTCATACTTTTTATTTAATTCTCCAATTTGCTTCAAATGTTCAGCGCTATTATAGATCAAGTTAAGACTATC
>JAYVIT010000111.1:0-3715 GCA_043769965.1 Saprospiraceae bacterium | reverse complement strand
CTTTGATGAAATACAATCCATCGGAAAATGATTGAATGTTTAATTGTATAACCGAGTCATCATGTTCATCAATTATATAATTCTTGTTTAAAACTTCTTGCCCCATGCTGTTAAACAGTTGAATTTGTATCGGCAAGTGAGTATGCAACGAGAAAGTTATATTGAGTATATTTTGAGCCGGATTCGGATAGAGTAACATCTCATCATCAGAAGTAAATGATTTGAAGTCATTTGCATTTATGACATTCTCTCCAGATATGAAACCGTTGGTGACATTTCCCACTAAATTTTGTCCACAATTTACATTTCCGCAAGATCCTAAATAGTCTCCATGATTGGTAATGTGCGCCTGGAGGGCACTATAACTGATGCATAAGGTTTGTACATTTTCGGGATTGCCTGGAGGAATGTGACAGATATATACTTTATTGTTATTACACTTCCATGCTGAAATAATATTATCATACGGAGGTATATCCTTGCAATCCGGGATACCATCAATATCATAATCGTAACTATCATTTCCTCCAGGACATAGATCACATGCATTTCCAACGCCATCACAATCTGAATCAGCCTGATTAGCATTGGAAATTAACTTGCAATTGTCACAAACATCGCCGATTCCATCATTGTCGGTATCTAATTGGTTTGTGTTTGGTGCGGATGGACAATTATCATTTTGATCAAATATTCCATCCCCGTCAGTATCCGAACCGCATCCTTCATCAATTGCGCCGTCGCAATTATCATCTATGCCATTACATATTTCTGTTGCTCCAGGATAAATTGTACTGTTTGAATCATTACAATCGGTGCTGTTGGAAACAAAGCCAGATGGTTGATTACATGATACTATGGTAAGCAATACATTTCCATAATTATCATTATCGGCATCAGCAAACCAGGTAGTTTGACCAGAAATATCCGGGTCGTTATCATCAATTAATCCATCGCAGTCATCATCGATGTCATTACATACTTCCGGTGCATTTGGATAGATCGTATTGTTTGAGTCATCACAATCGTCGGCATTGGCAACATAGCCTTCAGGTTGAGTGCAAGCTTGTATTGAGCCCGCTGAAGAACCAAAGCCATCCTCATCAGCATCTATAAACCAGGTAAGTTTATTAGCAATTACAATTTCAATCTGATCGCTATTAAAACTTTCCTCTCCGCATGAAGAGTTAACAGTTAAAACACAAGATACCACATCGTTTTCCATAAAACTGGTTGTAGTATAGGTATCGCCTGTACCTGAATTCATTCCATTAACTGACCATTGATAAGTAAATGTGGTTGGATCAGGAGCTTCGCATGCTTTTCTTTCATTGGAGAGCACAACATATATTCTACTTCCATCAGCATTGCAGCAGGAAGCATTAGTAACTAAACTTTTATTAGTTGGATTACTTGAACTTCCAAAATCTTCATTAAAACTTGTTCCTATAGGTAAGGCTGTAGTATAACTACCGGTTGATTCTATTATGGTACCATTACCATGACAATCATATTCTATTACAAAATGTCCATCAACACGATAAGATGGCTCTTCGAATATACCAGGACCGAATAAACAACAATCCCAATCATTAACTCTTGCATATTTGTAAAACTTATTTGATCCATCCAAGGCCTGGTGACCTCCACAACTGGAACAAGGATCCTCTGGAACAATAATTCCTGAATGAGTTGCAGTGAATGTGACAGAGGCCGTAGCACAAGTGATTGGATCAGGTTCTGCCGTAATTTGAACAGAAGGATTATCATAAGTAACAAAACCTTCGTCAATAGTACCATCACAGTCATCATCAAATCCATTGCACAATTCGGGAGCAATTGGATTTATAGCTTTTGCTCCATCATTGCAATCATCAGAATTGGAAACAAATCCAGCTGGTTGACCGCATGATAGTACAGAGTTTGCTGAAGTACCAAAATTATCATTATCAACATCAGCATACCAGGTAGTTTGGCCTGTGATATTTGGGTCGTCATCATCAATTAATCCATTACAATCATCATCCATCCCGTTGCATTTTTCTATTGTTCCCGGATGTATGTTTCCATTTGTATCATCACAATCCATATTGTTGGTTGAATAGCCAAGTGGAGGAGTTAATGAACAAATCATTTCAATATTATTTGAACCATAGCCATCATGGTCCGCATCAATAAAATACTCAACAGGATTATGAATGTCCATATTGTTATCATCGCAATCGCCATTGTTGGAAACATATCCTACAGGCTGAATGCATATTTGGACTGAGTTTGCCGAAGTGCCATAACTATCACCATCAGCATCTGCATACCATGTTGGCATTCCTGTAACGTTGGGATCTACATCATCAATTAATCCATCACAATCATCATCCATTGCGTTGCATACTTCCAATGCAATTGGATTAACTGCTTGGTTGGAATCATCACAATCATCAGCATTGGAAACATGGCCTGCCGGTTGACTACAAGCTTGTACTGAGTTTGCAGAAGAACCAAAACCATCATCATCAACATCAATATACCATGTTGCTTTATTATCAATAGTAATTTCAATCTGGTTGCTTAGAAAACTTTCTACTCCACATGCCGAGTTTACCGTAAATACGCAAGAGACTTGGTCATTCTCCATAATACTGGTTGTGGTATAGGTATCACCGATGCCGACATTGATTCCATTTACTGACCATTGATAAGTGAAGGTGGCTGGTTCAGGAGTTTGGCAAGCCTTTCTTTCATTTGAAAGTACAACAAATATTTTGCTGCCATCTCCATTACAGCAGGAAGGATTTCTAAATTCATCTAAATTTTTATAAACAGGATTGGTTGAGAATCCGAAATCTTGATAAAAATTTGATCCTATTGGATGATTAGAAGCGTGACTGCCAGTGGATTCTACTATTGTTCCATTACCATTACAATCGTATTCAATTACAAAATGGCCATCAACTAGATAAGCTGGATCCTCGAATATGCCTGGACCAAATAGACAACAATCCCAATCATATACCGTGGCATACTTGTAAAATTTATTAGATCCATCCAAAGCCGGAATACCTCCGCAACTGGAACAGGGTTCAACCGGAATACTAATTCCTGAATTAGTCGCAGTGAATGTGACAGAGCTGGTAGCACAGGTAATGTGTTCAGGATTTGCAGTAATTTGAACAGAAGGATTATCATAGGTAATAAACCCCTCGTCAACTGTGCCGTCACAATCATCATCAGTTCCATTACACAATTCAGGTGCAAAGGGATGTATTGCATTATTTCCATTGTCGCAATCACCGTTTTTTAGAGTATAACCTGATGGTTGAAAACATGCAATTGTGGAAGATGCTGCATCACCAAAATTGTCGCCATCAGTATCAATATACCAAATTTTTTGATCAGAAATATCTGGGTCAGCATCATCAATTAATCCATTACAATCATCATCAATCCCATTACAAACTTCTAAGACGTTAGGATGAACTGAATTATTTGTATCATTGCAATCATCATCATTGTGAGCATAACCAGATGGTTGAGCACATGAAAGTGTTGAAGAAACTGCATTACCATAACCATCATGGTCTGCATCTATATACCATGTAATAGGAGTACAATCACTATCAAACAAGCGAGCTATTCTATTGATTGCAATTCCGTTATAAGAAGTAAAATTCCCACCAATGATGATCTTGCCATCATCTTGTATCGCCTGTGTAAA
>JAYVIT010000110.1:0-8455 GCA_043769965.1 Saprospiraceae bacterium | reverse complement strand
GAACGGACCGAATCAATTTTCTTCCATTGAAAAAAATCCAATTCTGACTGATATCGCCAAAAACCAGGAAGGTTTTTATTTAGTCACTGGCATTTTATTAGGATGCGCTTCTTATCCTGAAGATGTTTTTATTGAAGTCATTGAAAATCCAATTCCAGATTTAGGCCAAGACACATTTTTTTGTACCGAAACTGGATTTATAAATTTAGATCCGGGTCTTTTTACAAATTATTTATGGCAGGATGGTTTCAGTGGATTCCAATACGAAATTAAAAAAGAAGGATTGTTTTCCGTAAAAGTGGAAGATGCATATGGATGCATTGAATATGATTCAGTTTATATCTATGAAAAATGTCCCGTTGAGATTTATGTTCCAAATGTATTTTCACCAAATGGTGATCAGGTCAATGATTTTTTCAAACCTTTATTAATTTATTACACGTCTTATAAAATGGAAATCTTTGACCGCTGGGGAGATTTATTTTTTAGCACTAATGATCCTGAAACTGGATGGAATGGCCGGGTAAATGATCAACTTGCATTACCTGGAGTCTACGTTTATGTGATCCGCTATTCCGGGTTTGATGTGAAAGGAGTTCATCACAATAAAGTGAAGGCGGGAGATTTTACTTTGGTTAGATGAAATCAATTAACTAAAGTTTATGCTTTGTTCTTATTCTTATATTCCACAATTGACTAAAGTCAATTATAATTGAAGGTTGTTATTTTCTGATTGTTTTTATTTGGGTCGCATTTAAAAGTTGGGGATCAACAATAAAATGTCGTCAATATTATATCTTATAGAATTAGATTTTGAATTTTAAAAATAATTTACTTCTATCGATGGTGAGCATAGTGATCAAGAATCTTTCGTTCTTTTGCAGTCGCTCAAAAGAAAACCAAAAATCCCGCTAGCGGGAGAAATAATGCGCCTTTGCTTACTCACAAAGCTTCAGCTCGCATTTTCTATCCCGAATGCTTTCGGGACATTTGGCTTCAATTTATCAAAGTTTAACCAAATTCATTTAATAAAAGAATCTCCGTAATAGCGCCTGCGGAAAATACTCGCCACGCGCTGTATTTCGAACGGTTTCCCCAATTGATAATAGATTATTTATTTCTTACTCCCCTACTTTTAAACTGACCCTTTTATTTCTTTACTATTCGTAGCATGACTTTACTACTGACTAAAGTCAGGGATGTTTTTTTTTATTACAATTGACTAAAGTCATGCAATTGATTATTCCCACAAATAAGTTCATTGTTCGATTTCAAATGGCTTTAGCCAATTGTTCCACTAACTGGAAATGGTAACTCCATAAGAGCCGATTTTGATTTAAAGGTGAAAATTCATTTTGTCTCATATTTATAATTATGCGATTTTGCTTCACTCAACTTTTCAATGCTCTTTGTAATTTGTTTTAGTTTTGTTTCTTCCCGTTTCGCTTCATTGATATATTCGATATATTCACTTTTATGAGAATTGGAAAATGCTTCAAATGCTTTTTTTGCTTTTGCATTTTTATTCAATGCTTTTTGAAAACCGGGCGGAATGACAATATCTTTTGGATCAATTTTCTTTACAGTCTTAGGTAATTTTATTCCCGTTTCATTTAATTCCATTGCTTCTTTAATACACATCGTTAGTATTTTCGCTGAAGGAAGATCTTTTAATGACAATATTTTTCCAAAATCTCCCATGGCTGTTTTTCCTTTATCGGTCAACAGATTTTGTGATTTGGTCATCAGCTTTTCTTTCCAAAATCCAAAAGCACAATGTTTTTTGAATGAAGCCATCGAACAAAGAATTTCCCCATCGTAATTAAAATGGGGAAAACTCCATTTCATAGTTTCCTCACAACCAGGGCAGACTTTGTGTACCAACTTCCTAAGATATTCTAAAATTGGAATTGCAAATTCCCGGGATTTTAAAATGTATTGGTCTATTCGGGGGTCGGTATTTTTCATTTGATTCGTTTTTGCAAAAATAAGGGGGAGAACTGAAAGGTAAGAAGGGAGTTAGGGGTTTTGGGAATTAGGAAATTAGGAAATTAGGAAATAAATAAAATTACACTTGTATTTACATTCTTCTAATAATCCCCTAAACCCCTATTCCCCTAATTCCTCTCAACGCACTACAAGCCTGAACCCTTCGTTCATACCTTTGTTGTTTGAAAACGTATCAATAAAGTATGAATCGAATAAAAATTTTTCTCCTGCTTTTCTCAGGTATTTTGCTCACTTCAGCTGCTCTGAACTATAATAAGACCTTCGAAATCGCTAAGAACATTGAGATTTTTGCCAATGTCTATAAAGAAATCAATGCCAACTATGTAGATGAAACCAATCCTTCTCAGCTTATGAAGACTGGTATTGACGCGATGTTGCATCAATTGGATCCATTTACCAATTACATTTCTGAGGTTCAGATTGAAAACTGGAGAATTTCTCTGGAAGGTAAATACAATGGTATCGGAGTGCGAGCAAAAAAGATTGGAGATTATGTCACCATTACTGAAGTGTACAAAGACTACCCGGCTTTTAAAGCAGGATTAAAAGTAGGCGATCAGGTAGCAGCAGTCAATGGGCTGGATGGTAAAGGAAAGGACAGTGAGGATTTGTTCCAGATTGTTCGCGGTATGCCAAAGAGTGAAATTGATATGACCGTCATCCGTCCGGGAGAAAAACAAAAGTTGAATATCAAATTGGTGAGAGATGAAGTAAATATTCCGAATGTGCCCTATTCCGGGATGGTTGATGACAAAACAGCTTATGTCGTGTTGACTACATTCACTGAAAATGCAGGGAAAAATATTCGCGAAGCACTAAAGAAACTGAAAGCAGATCACCCTGCAATGAATTCTATCATACTTGATCTCAGAGATAATGGTGGGGGTCTATTAGGTGAAGCTGTAGAAGTTTCAAATATCTTTTTACCTCAAGGCCAGTTAGTAGCTAGTACACGTAGCAAAGTCAAAGAAAGAGATCAGCAATACAAAACCAACAACATACCATTTAGTGTGGATATGCCACTCGTAGTATTAATCAATAAAAAATCAGCTTCAGCTTCTGAAATTGTAAGTGGAACAATTCAGGATTTGGATCGTGGAATTATCCTTGGACAGATATCTTATGGTAAGGGACTTGTTCAAAATACCCGTGATGTCGGATACAATGCCAAAGTAAAATTGACCATCGCTAAATATTATATTCCATCAGGCAGATGCATCCAAAGTGTCAAATACGAAAATGGTGAACCGGTGCATCTTCCCGATTCACTCAGAGTTCCATTTAAAACAAGGAATGGAAGAACGGTATATGATGGAGGTGGCGTCAGACCTGATGTTGAAATGCCGGATGCAGATTATCCTGTGATTGTACAAAAAATTATCGATCAGGATCTCATCTTTAATTATTGTACGGAATACAGTCTCAACAACCCGGTACCAAAAGATCCTAAATCATTCCAATTTGCAGGATTTGATCATTTCCTCGATTATTTAAAAAAGAAAAAATTTGATGATCACGATCCGATGGAAATCAAACTAGAAGAATTGCAAACTTTGAATTCAAAACAAACCGATCAGAATTTATCCACTCCTCTTGCAACTATTAAAAATCAACTGGACCAAAAACAATGGCAGGATATTAATAAGTACAAAGAGTTAATATCAAATATCATTGAAGAAGAAATTGTAAGCCGTAGCTTTTATCAGGAAGGCATATTGCAAAAACGGATGGTACACGATCCGGTCATTGCTGAAGCCCTCAAAATTGTAGAATCCAAAGAACGCTATCAGAAACTGTTGGCAAAACCATAAGTGGGACCATATATATTACATATTGAAACATCGACTAAAATCTGTAGCGTCGCTTTATCAGACGGTATGGAATGTATTGCAGTTGCGGAAGATTCTAATGGAGATCATACCTTAGTGTTGAATGATTTGATTCGTGCCGTTATGACCAAAGCCAATATTAAATTAAAACAACTACATGCCATTTCAGTGAATGAAGGTCCGGGATCTTATACTGCATTAAGAATAGGCGTTGTAACCGCCAAAGGAATTTCCTATGCATTGGATAAACCGTTGATCCTGGTATCCGGATTAAAGATGATTGCACGAGCAGCGAGAGATCTTATGCCGGGGTTTCAATATTACGTATCGATGATCGATGCAAGAAGGGATGAAGTCTATATGGCTGTTTATAATGAAGATCTGGTCCAATCGCGTCCACCCGAAGCGGTTATACTTAATAATGAGTTGCTCAGTTCATTGGGATTGACAAATAACCAATGTGTCATTACGGGAAATGGTGCTTTGAAATGGGGGCAATACATCGATAACTGGCAACCCAAACTGGTTAATCTGAATATATCAGCCATTCAAATGATACCGCTTGCTTATGAGCAATTTGAGGCTAATGATTTCACGAAAACAGAACTTGCAATACCTTTCTACCTAAAACTACCCAACATTACGACCCCCAACGAAAAATTCATAACTCGTTGAAATTTAGGGTAGTTCAAGCATTTGATATATATAAGTCCGTCTAATATTAATGAGAATCAAAAAATATTTCAGAATGCCCGAAGATTTCGGCACAGTTTTCGCTTCTTCTTCTCCCGTAATTGCACAACAACTAAAAACTGTGACATGAGGAATAAAAAGAACGAAACGATTACTCTCAAAAAAGGACCAAAAGAAGTACAATTAGATTATTCCGATCTAAGAAGGGCTGTTCTGGTACTTCGTGCAGTCAATCACAAATTACGTCAAAGAGTGATTGATTTGCTTGAAGAAAATGATACCATGACGGTCACGGATATCTACATTAAGCTTCGTTTGGAACAGTCGGTAGCTTCACAGCATCTGGCTATTTTGAGAAGAGCAGGGGTTGTCGCAACCGAGAGACAGGGTAAATTTATTTACTACTCCCTCGACCGGGACAGGCTAAACCAGATCTCCAAATTAGTGGAGGATCTGGCGGGATAAAAATCCCAATCAAAGTTCATCTGATCAGGCAATAGTATACACTGCAACTTTACTTAACTGATTTACAGTACCTTAATAAATAAAAAAAAAATCTAATATTTATTTGATATTCTAATAAATCTTCTCATCTTTGTTCCGTTAAGGTCAACTACGATAATCAAAATAAGATACTCTCGATGAAGAAGATTAAGGTAACATTTAATCCTGTCCAACTCGATTATTCCTGTGAACTTATGCGGGCACTTGCCCATCCGCTACGACTTAAGATTCTGGAATTTATTGACAGGAATGGCTCTGTAAACGTCAACAAGATTTACAGCAGCCTCAAAATCGAACAATCCGTCACATCTCAGCACCTCAGTATACTTCGACTTACTGGTGTCATTTCCACAGAAAAATCAGGCAAATTTGTCCACTGCAGTATTAATTACGGCTGTTTAACCAAGGCAGAAACAGCGGTAAATAATTTCCTGGGCAGAAGCCAGGAAAAGGCTGTAGGCTGTAGGCTATAGGGAAGAAGTCTATCGAAATATCAACTGAACATTGAACATTGAGTATTGAGTATTGATTATTGAATATAATGTTCAATAATCAATGCTCAATGTTCAATACTCATTTATAATTTATTAATCTTTAAATGAGCATTCAATATTGAAATTGAGAATTTAATTCTTGATTGTATCTATCTTGTTTCCCCTAAAACAGCCTACAGCCTATTCTTCACTCTTCACTTCACCAGTACTTTTAATCTTCTTATAAAAAATAAAAAAGATACAGATCCCACAGAAAATTGATGAGTCTGCTACATTAAAAACCGGTCGGAAAAATTCAAATTCTTCTCCTGCCCAAAAAGGAAACCAGTCAGGGAAATGAGTAGTAAAAAATGGAAAATAAAGCATGTCAACTACTTTCCCCATTAGGAATGGAGCGTATCCTCCACCTTCTGGTAAAAATGTAGCAACACCACCATGATAAGGAGAATATGAGAAAAGCATTCCATAAAAAGCAGAATCGATAATATTGCCAAGTGCTCCGGCAAGGATCAAAGAAAAAGCTACAATGACACTCTTGTTTTCTGAAGCTTTGATCATTTTATACAAAAGAAAAAACAAGAAACTTACCGCAACTATGCGAAATACACTCAGTATGAGTTTACCATAACTACCACCCAGACTTAGTCCAAAAGCCATGCCCTCATTTTCTACAAAATGGATACGTGCCCAGTTCTGTCCAAAAATGAGAAACTCCTCTCCCTGCTCCATATGCGTCTTGATCCAGAATTTTGAAGATTGATCGATGATTAATATGACGACAATGATTATCGCGGATAGATAAAACAGTTTGTTGAATTGCATTTGGTTGCAAAAATATACAAAATGGGGAGAAGAAGTTAGGAACTATCTCGAAGGCCCGCTTGACCGGATGGGCAGGGATCCCTATAGGATGAGATCTAAGACCCGAAAATCCGTTGGAGTTGTAGAATAATAGTTCATGAAAAATAGAAATGACATGTCTTTGTAGAATCGCTATCATGAATGTATTTAAGGCATGTCATTTCTTTTCCGAGTTGAAAAACGGATAAGCAGTCAAGTAGAAAATGAAAAATGATTTGGGTTATGATGTCATTTCTTCAATTATGATTATTATGCAATTTTTAAAGAAATGAAATGTCTTAAATAATCAATCCTGAAAATCTAATAATTAAAAGAGATCCCATTTTGGGAACTTTCAGTATCTTTGTAGAAAGAAATAGACTTTGAGAGTAATTTCAAAGAAAATATTAAGAGAGTTCTGGATGAAGCATTCTGATAGTCAGCAACCACTGAAGTCCTGGTTTCAAGAAACTTGCAATTTTGAATGGAAAAACCCCCAAGAGTTAAAGCAAGATTATTCAAGTGCAAGTTTCGCAATAGACAATAGGGTCATTTTCAATATTAAAGGAAATAAATACCGGCTTATCGTTAAAATAAATTATGATTATCAAATGATTTGGATTCGATTTGTAGGACCACATGCTGAATATGATAAAATTGACGCAACTAAAATTTAAATAATTATGACCATAAAGCCAATCAAAAATAAAAAGGACTATCAAAATGCTCTGGAAAGGCTGGATGTAATCTTTGATTCTAAAAAGGGTTCGCATGAAAGTGATGAACTTGAAATTTTAGGCATTTTAATTGAGAAATATGAAGATGAACATTTTCCAATTGGATTCCCTGATCCAATAGAAGCCATCAAATTCAGAATGGAACAAATGGGATATACGCAAACAGATTTAGCCAGAGTGGTCGGGCTAAAAAGTCGTGCCAGTGAAATACTAAATAAAAAAAGAAAATTGACACTGGAAATGATTCGCCTTTTACATGACAAATTGAATATTCCAACTGAGGTACTTATTCAAGCTTATGATTAAGTAAAAATTGCCTGCCCGATGCAGGCGGGAGCATTGACAGTTCGGCAAGCTCACCGCGCGCCAATTATCTTTGGGTAATGTGCATTGAGTATTGATCGTTGAGCATTGAGCATTGAGCATTCAATTCAATATCATGACAAATGTTCAATGCTCAATTTTCAATGATCAATACTAAAATAATCTCTCTGATCATGTGTCAATTTCCGAAAAGACATTTTCTCCGAAATTGAATTGTTGCTTGAAGCATCACTGCTTCAAGCTTTCGCGAAGAACAAGTTTCAATTCGACTAGCAAGTCCTCATTTCATTTTTTACAACAGAATAAGTGTACAATAATGGATTTAAGTTTTCGACTCTGCAGTAAAAGCTTGAAGCAGGGATGCTTTAAGCAACGCACAGTAGATTTCCATAAACTTTTCTTAAAATTTTCACAAAACCGATTAGACTTTAATCTGTTTACACCATATGAAATATTTCAGAACAATCGAAAAAATAATTTCGCCACCTGCACCTCATATGGTTGGCGATGGATTCAGGGTTCATCATTTCTTACCAATGGATACAGATGAGACTTTACAGCGCATGAGTCCATTTTTTATGTTGGATTATGGTTCTAAATTTGAATTCACACCGTCGGATCATCCACGCGGCGTTGGTGTCCATCCACATCGTGGATTTGAGACAGTGACCATTGCATTCAAAGGTAAAATTGCACATCACGACAGTGCCTGCAATCATGGCATCATTGGTGAAGGTGATATCCAATGGATGACTGCTGGTTCCGGAGTACTACATAAAGAATATCATGAAGAAGAATTCAGTAAAACCGGGGGACTATTTCAGATGGTGCAGTTATGGGTGAATCTTCCTGCAAAATTTAAAAAGACTTTTCCGAAATACCAGGAGATTACAAACAGCATGATGAACCGGTATAATTTACCGGGCGATAAAGGTTATGTTGAAATTATTTCAGGTGAATTTAATGGAGTAAAAGGTCCTGCATCCACTTTTACACCCATTCATGCTTATAATGCAAGATTAAA
>JAYVIT010000109.1:0-3153 GCA_043769965.1 Saprospiraceae bacterium | reverse complement strand
TTTTCTATTAATGATCTGCGATAGCCATTGACACCCATCCGAACTGTTGCATCCAATTTATTAGGAAGTACATCCGTGATGTGAAGAATTAAATCATTTTCTTTTACAGTGTCTTTTACTTCAATTGGATGTCCATCAAAATAAACAATTCCTACATCTCCAACCTGGCCCCCACCCTCCGGATAGAAAGGCGTTTGATCAAAAACAAGCTGGTAACTCTGTTGTGCTTTGGATTCTGTTTTTCTCCATCGAAGCAAATGTGAATGATCCACTTCTAAGGTATCGTAACCAACGAAATGAGTCTGACCTGGCTTTACAATATTCCAATCCGAATATTCTTTTTTAGCATCCGATCTCGAACGTACTTTTTGTTCTAACATTGCGGAATGAAATCCTGCTTCATCAACTTCCCAATTATTTTCTTTTGCAATCAACTGCGTAAGATCAAATGGAAATCCATACGTATCATACAATTCGAAAGCAAGTTGTCCAGATATTTTCTTTTCTGAAGTGTCCAGTTGTTCCAGTCTTCGCAATCCGTCTTCCAATGTTTTTAAGAAAGATGATTCTTCTTCGCGAATGACTTTAATAATTAATTCACGTTGTTGATTCAATTCTGAAAATACTTCACCCATATTTTCAACCAATATTGGAATAAGACGATATAAAAAAGGTGTCTTCACTTGCAAAAAAGAATAATAGTATCGAACTGCCCTTCTAAGAATTCTCCGGATTACATAACCCGGACCAGTGTTTGATGGAATGGAGCCATCTGCAATTGCAAAACAAATGGCGCGAATGTGATCTGACATCACGCGCATGGCAAGATCTGTTTTCGCAGTTGCATCATATGATCCTTTATATGGTATTTTCGTTGATTCCGATATAAATTGAATCAGCGGACTAAAAATATCAGTATCATAACTGGATTTTTTATTTTGCAACACCATGCTGATTCGTTCGAAGCCCATTCCTGTATCAATATGTTTTGCAGGTAACTCTTCCAATTGACCATTTGCTTTGCGATTGTATTGAATGAAAACCAGATTCCAGATCTCCATCACTTCAGGTGAACCTGCATTGACCAATTCGGCTCCTGATTTTTTTTGTTGCACTTCTTTGGTTCGTAAATCAACATGAATCTCAGAACAAGGACCACATGGACCCGAATCACCCATTTCCCAAAAATTATCTTTTTTTCCAAAAAACAAAATGCGATCTTCAGCTATCCATTTCTTCCAATGTTCTACAGCTTCAACATCTTTATCCAATCCTTCTTTTTCATCACCACCAAAAACAGATACATAAAGACTTTCCTTGGGCAACCCATATACTTCAGTCAATAACTTCCAGGCCATTTGTATAGCTTCTTGCTTGAAATAATTGCCAAAGGACCAATTGCCCAACATTTCAAACATTGTATGATGGTAACCATCAGTTCCTACTTCCTCTAGGTCATTGTGTTTGCCGCTAACACGCAGACATTTTTGGGTGTCTGCTATTCGAGGATATGGAGACACTCTATTACCTAAGAAATAGTCCTTAAACTGATTCATGCCGGCGTTGGTGAACATGAGAGTTGGATCATTTTTAATCACTATTGGAGCCGAGTCAACGATTTTATGTTGATGGGACTCAAAAAATTCGAGAAATTTTCTTCTGATCAGCTTCGACTCCATATAATATTATGAATATTTGTAATATTTATTCTATTTAATTCTAAGATTTTAAAAAACAATATACCAAATATATCATTTTTTCTGTGATGTCAGCTCTATAGTTTGGAAATTTTTTCTACATTTGTATCATTCAAACAAAGCGAACGTAATCGGATCGCAAATTTAGTTTTTTTAATGCAGCAAAGGATTGAAGAGATCTGAAAAATACGTATATAATCCACAAAGCCTTCAGTTTGAGAAACTTAAGCTTACTAGTTCTGGGTATTTATTCAGGATAATAGGTTTTATTTCAGCTGTCATAGTCACCACCTTTTTATTTTACTTTTTGACTTCTGAGTATTTCCCTTCACCGAAGGAAAAGGCTCTTAAAAAAGAATTGAGCCAGGTCGAGTTTCAACTCCTGATGATGAAGGACAGGCTTCAAACTATGGACAAAGTGGTGAATAATATTCAGGCTCGTGACGCCAAAGTACATAGAGTATTATTTGGAATGGATCCAATCGATAAAGATTTATGGGACGGAGGTATTGGAGGTCACAATCCCAATGCAATGATGCAAGGGATGAAATATGCAGGCAATACTTTTAAAGAAACTCAAAACTATCTGGGCAAACTCGAAAGACATATTTATTTGCAATCCAAATCTCTGGATACACTAGAGAAAATGGCAAAAAGCCGAGAAGAGGAGTTCCTGAGCATACCCAGCATCAAACCAGTTAGAATCGATAAACTTAATCGTGGGGTCAGTCAAATGTCAGGATTTGGCATCAGACTTCATCCTATCCACAAGATCAATAAAATGCATGAAGGCATTGACTTTGCAGCTCCTTCTGGCACTGCAATTCAAGCTACCGGTAATGGCAAAGTGATTAAAGTTGAAAATAAATCTTCCGGTTACGGTAGGAATATCACAATCGATCATGGATTTGGCTACCGGACCTTATATGGTCACATGAAAGAAATCAAAGTTCGATTAGGTGAAAAAGTTAAAAAAGGACAGCTTATCGGACTTATTGGAAGCACCGGCACCTCAACTGCACCACATTGTCATTATGAAGTTCACTATCATGGCAAACCCGTAAATCCAATTAATTACTGCATGGATCAACTCAGTCCATTGGAATACCAGGAAATGGTGAATCTCGCTGCTGCGGCTAATCAGTCGTTTGATTAGAATATTCCTTCAATTAAATTAATTCTTTAAAAACATATTGTTCCTCATAAGGGATCGCATGCTTTTCTAAAAACTCAAAATACTCTTCAATAAAGGTTTGCTTTTTATGATGCGCTTCCTGATTGGCAACATACTTATATACCCGATTGATATGTGAATGAGAATAAGAAAATACTCCATATCCTTCTTGCCATTCAAATCTTCGTTCTGTAAGTTTATGTTCATTGATATATTTAGATGATTTCGCTTTAACCCAAGTTGCAGCTAGTTGAGCATAAGCAATTGGTTTTCTGGATATTT
>JAYVIT010000108.1:0-6731 GCA_043769965.1 Saprospiraceae bacterium | reverse complement strand
GTAGAATTTATCAATATACGAGTTGGCGCAAGGCCCAAAAATTAAGGGACCCCCTAAAAACTACTTATACTGCGTTACGCATCCCGATTGCTATCGCATCGGCGTCAACCTAAATGACAAATATTCCCATAGCATGCTCCGTCTGAACCCCCTTCCTTCGGCATTCCCCCTTGAAAGCCTACCTGGCGGTAGGCAGGGGGGAAAAATATTTTCAATATCTTTTACTATTTCCATTTTACTAATTATAAACTTAAGTTATTCAGATGATCCAGAATAAAAAACCCTTTCAAGGGGTTTGGGGTTCGACATGAATATGCTAATGTCGATGATTTCTTCCTTAGGTTGACGCCTATGCGATTGCTATCGGGATTAAACTATTCATCCCGCAAGCGGGACTCATCATTTAACTCCGAAAGCGTTCGGAGGCAAGCCTTGTCTAAACAGCTTTTAAGGGTTTCCTTAGATTTTATCTAATCGAACTCTATCTTAGTTTTTTACTTTTGTGAATGCTCAAATGGAATAAATCCTATCTGATTTCTTTTTTGATTTTTATTGCATTGATTTTACATCAGTTAATCAATCCATTTCAAATTGAGCTGAATGCCTTAAAGGTCATCAATGTTGGTTTACTCATGATCAGTTTATGGATACTTGAGCTAATGCCGATGCCAGTCGTTGCACTTTTACCTCTGATTATTTTTCCGTTGTGGAAAATTGATTCACTTACTGAAACTGCAAAAAGTTATTCAGATCCGATCATCTTTTTATTCATGGGCGGATTTTTTCTGGCACTTGCTATAGAAAAATGGAATTTGCACCAGCGCATTGCATTAAACATCCTTAAAAAATCCGGCAGCAATGGCAACCAAATACTACTTGGGTTCATGCTATCTACATTTTTGGTAAGCATGTGGATCAGCAATACAGCAACTACCATGATGATGTTTCCCATTGCACTTTCCATCATCAAAGTAATGAGTCATACTTACTCTGAAGCAAGGTTGCAGAATTTCTCGATTGCTTTAATGCTGAGCATTGCTTATGCCTCCAATATCGGTGGATTATCCACCATTATCGGTACACCACCGAATACGGCCTATGTAGGATTCATGAATGATACGATGCATTCTGAAATTTCTTTCTTGCAATGGATGATCGTTTGTTTTCCAATCGCAATCATCATTTTGTTGGCATTGTATTTTGTATTCACAAAATTTCTATTTCCGAATAAGATCAAACATCATCTGGAAACTGAATCATTCATAAAAACGCAATTGGAAAAACTCGGATCATGGTCAAGTGCAGAAAAAAGAGTGTTCGCAGTCTTTATCGTAACTGCACTACTATGGATCACAAAAGATATTTTAGTGGAAATCACTGGACTTGCACTCAACGATACGATTATTGCAATTATAGCCGGGATTGCATTATTTGCCATTCCGGCTGGAATGAAGAATAATGATAAAATAGAAATTTTGGTTTCTGATGAAGAAAGCCCCAATTCAATTGTCAACTTACTGGAATGGAAGGATACAAAAAACATGGCCTGGGGAATACTTTTATTATTCGGCGGAGGACTTGCATTAGCTAAAGGACTCGAAAATGCCGGTGTCATGAAAATGATTGGTGACAGCATTTCAATCTATGCACCAGATAATAGATTTCTATTAATTCTGTTAGTAGCAACTGTTTCCATTTTCTTAAGTGAAGTGATGAGCAATATTGCACAAGTGATCGTCATGGCACCAATATTAACTTCAGTTGCAATTGCAATGAATATTCCACCAATAGTAGTCGGACTCCCGATGACGCTCGCTGCCAGTTGTGCAGGAATGCTACCCATGGGTACACCACCGAATGCTATCGTGTATGCTAGTGGTAAAATTCCATTAAAGAAAATGTTGAAAGCAGGATTTGTGCTGAATATTATTAGCATACTTGTCATTAGTGTCTTTTGTTATTTTCTTACTGGAATTGTGTTCCAGTGAAAATAATAAAAACTATTCTAAAAATATCCAATCTTTTAAACGCATCAATAATTTCAACCCTGCCTAAAAGCGGCAGGCAGGCCTACAGGGTTCTGAATAATTTATTCATATTACGAAGGGCGATGCCCTTACAGGGCTAATATTTAAAAAATTGTGCTGAAAGATTTTAACGCTTAGGGTTCTCCTAATTTTGATCTCCAAAATAGCTTATTTTTAATGATGCCCTGAAATGGCCAAATGCTTATTCCATGCAAATTCGTATATTTGAATTCCTGAATCAAACTTGCATCATGATCCCAAATTTATCACCACCTACTGACAACCTCTATAAATTCATTGCATTGTTTGGTTTGGCAATATTGTTATTTTCGTTTTACAAGTCGAGTGAAGTATTTGACGTTTGCACAAAAACAAAAAAGACCATTGAAGATCTGAGAAATGAAATACATCTTATTTCTCATATGAAGGGCAAAGAAGACAAACATCTTTCAGATACAACAGATATAGCAGTCAGTCCATTTTCTGTTAAAGATCTTTCCAGCGATTTGCATCAAATTGCAATGGCTGTTGAAAACTCACCTCTTAATGATTCCATCAAATTTGAAATCGACACCAAGATCCGAAAAATGCAAGTTGAAATGGACGTATTGAGTATCCGCAACAGGGAGTATTATTTTATCACAGGATTTGGATTGATCCTTATGTTTTTTGGATTTACACTTTGGTATAGAAAAGATCAAGTGCATCGGGATAGACGAATAAAATACGAACAGGCAATTGAGAAGAAGAAAATAATTGAAGAAAATGAAGAATTAAAAATTAAAAATGAAGAGTTTTAAGAGAAATTGAAAAGCAGAGAAACAGAGTAATGGTTAATGGTTAAAAAAAATAAATCGGTATGAGAAATTTGATACTATTCTTGATTTTATTTTTTTCTGCGGCATTAAATGCACAGGATTTTTGGCAACAATTGAAAGGGCCAGAGGGAGGAAATGTGGGTAGTTTAAAACAAACACCAGATGGTACTTTATATTTACTTTCAAGGTATTCCGGATATTATCGCTCCACAGATAATGGCAATCATTGGTCCCATATGGAAGTTCCAATAGAAGATTACAGATGCTATTTGGCAATGAATTCTAAAGGAAATATCTTTATTGCAACACTCTACCAAGGTTTATTGAAATCAGTGGATAATGGCCAAACCTGGGCTCTTATCCAAAGTCCAGATTCTGTTTCACATAACATTAATGGAATTTTTATTGATAAAAATGATCGTATTTATTTATTTGGCGACTTTGGAAATGTGTTTCTATCATCAGACAACGGAAATGTTTTTAGACCATTTAATGATAATAAAATAATAGTTAATAATATTTATGGTTTTTACACGAACAGTGACTCTTTATTTTATATCTCAACACAGGATAAAATTTTTATATCGAAAAATGGAGGAAGGACCTGGAACACATCCAAGTTTGGTCAGTGGCTTGATTTTATGCAGGTGAATTCACTCTCAGAGCCATTTGTATCCTTTAATAAAGATTTATACGTATCAAGAGATCAGGGAAATACCTGGGACACGGTGTATGTAAAATGGAATTGGAATTCTTATAGAAATATTGCATTCGGGAAAGATTCGGATTTGTATTTAAGTACAGATACCGACAGCATCTTTATGACTCCTGATTATGGAAAAACCTGGAAGTATATTAGTTCGAATGGATTGAATGAAGGAGGTCAATTATTTACCAACAGGAACTTCGACTCTTTCATTCGGCACACAATAACGGATTGTATAAATTTGATAACCTGTCTAACAGCTGGTTTGAATCCAATACAGGACTTTACTGCCAACGAATTCTTGGAATAGAAACCAATGCATCCGGACATGTATTTACTATTACTCCTGCTGGATTATACCGTTCCGTTGATGAAGGTGAATCATGGAAATTATTAATGTCAAATGAAAATGAATATGTGACGCAGGTCGCGCATGTAGTCAAAAAAAATAATCATCTGTATTATAGTAATTCAAATGGTTTATTCAAGTCAACTGATAATGGTGAAAACTGGGAACAAATAAAGGTTTGTGAAAATTGCATTGGAGTTTCTACCATTTCAAGTAACAATGCAGGTGTACTATATGCAGGTGGTTATAGATCACTTAACAGATCATCAGATGATGGTCAAAATTGGACCAAAATTGAAACATATCCTTTTTTCAACACTTCTAACATCTTTATTAATGATAATGGTTGGATTTATGTAGGAGGAAGGGAAAGCTTGTATTTAACTAAAGATGAAGGTCTAAGCTGGAAAAATTTACTGCCTCCTACTGGTTTTGAAATAGTAATTAATAAAACATTTGTGGACAAGGATAATGATGTTTTTTTATTGTTGACAAACTACCCACTAATTAGGGTCTGCTGTTTAAGTCAAGCTTTAATAAATCTGCCGATAAATTTGTAGCCCCTGAATCGAAAATCAATTTCATTTTTGATTTGTAAACCTCTTTTCTGATTCGATTCAGTATTCTGCTTATTGAATTTAGAAGATCAGCAATAAAAATAGGTACTTGCCCGGCCAATTTGACCAGGTTCAGTACCAAGATGATTGTTGATATCCATGATTTGCTGGTTATGTCAAGACGAGCTTTGATTCTGTTCATCCCATATGCTGTTTTTGCTTGTCCAAATTTTCCTTCTATTGGGTTCCTTTCTCCAGGTGTAAGTGTTATGCTTGTTTTGATTGATGGTCTACCCAATGGTTTTGCCCGTAGTTCGATTCCTTCTTTTTTCAACCAAGCTCGATTTTCTCTGGTGCAATATATTTTATCTGCTAATACTTCTTTCGGATAATATCCAAACCGCTCTTTGTAAGATTCTACACTGTGTTGAAGTTTTGTGCCTTCATTAAATGCTTCCCATGATAATTCATCTAAAAATGCAAATCCATCCATCATGCTTACTTGAATTTTAGATCCAAACTCTACTGGGGCATTTGTTTTTCCTCTAACGATTGGTCTGACATGCGGTTGATGGATGCTTACTATTCTTTGTGGAATTGAATGAATCTGTGCGTCATACATTATTTTCTGCTGTTCATACAAAGTTTGTATTACTAAAAGGTACTTGTAAAGTTTATAATCCAATGGGATTGTATTGAATTCGTTCAGAATGTTGTGAATATGATTTATATTCCTTTTCAAATACTGCAGTTGTTGTCTGATTCCTTTTCTTATTTCCCTTTTGGTTTTAGTTTTCTTTTGTGCGATTTTGAGATATTCTTTTCTCGCCTTCTCTCTATATGTTCTTGGTTTTACTTTATTTGATCTTAGTAATTGAAGGGTATCAATGATTAACTCTGATTTCTCACGTGAATCATTCAATAAATTTAAATCTGTTGGATATGCAATATCCTGTGGGCATGCAGTTGCATCTACAATGAGTTTGCCTTTATGATTAATAGGTTCTTTTGTTTCCAAAGTTGGCTGGATCATTTTATCCGAATTATTATCTTCCTTATTTCCTTTCCATTCTTGCTGTGTATTTATTACTTCAACCTCTTTGCCCAGTCCATAATATTTCTTTACAATTTCTTCGTTGATTTTATTAATGTCTTCCAAGGTTAACCGCTTTCTAAAATCTACAAATAAAGATGGATCGAATGGAATTTCTGTACTAAAACTGCTGTATCCAATGAAATACTGCATATAGATATTTTCTCTGATCTGCTGTACGGTTTCTCGATCACTCAGATCATAAATGTGTTTAATTATCATTGATCCTATTGCTACTCGTGGATTGATACCATCTGCACCTGTGTCTTGATTATTCAAATGACGTTGATATTTACTAACCAATAAATCCCAAGGTATCTGATTAGCCATGATCACCCATCGATTTTCCGGATCAAGTTGTTTTTCAAATGTTGTCTCAAATCCTGGCAGAACAAGGTTCATTGGACTGATGTATTCTTTTTTAGATGCACGGTTTTTTAAAGCTTTGGCCATAATTGCTTGCATTAAATCTCCCCAATATATGGATTTTTCGTAATATTTGCAAGCACTTTGCCATTAAACAGCAGACCCTAATTAAATCCTCTGACGAAGGAACCAGCTGGCCATGGTTAAACATAAACATTTGGGGCGGCTCTGTAGATTTTAAAGTATTACCCAACAATGATTATATGGTAAGTGGAATAGATGGTGTTTACATTTCGAAAAACAAGGGTGATACCTGGGAGTTAACTTCGAAAGGATTAAAAGATTGGAGATCCACATTTTTTGCATTGGACAACGATGGATATATTTATTTAGGAACATACAGCACTAGCATCTACAAAAGCACACAACAAATAACTAAAGTAAATCATGCCGCAACTAAAAAAGATGCAATTCAAATTTCATATAATCATGGCCTCATTTATTTGAATGCTGAATCAAATCACCAACAAAATTTCGATCTAACAATCCTCAATCTCGATGAAAAACAAATTAAAATATTTTCACATCAACAATTGCATTCCGGAAAAAATGAAATTGAATTACCATTGGGTGGATTAACTCCCGGGATTTATTCTTATCAGTTGAAATCTGAGAAACATTTTTATTCTGGAAAATTTCTAGTGTCGGAATGAAATGCAGTTGGCAGTTGGCAGTTTGTGCATGCCTAAAATACGTTGACATTTTTTTGTTAGTTGAATTCCAAGGTTAGTTGGTTTTTGTCAGGTTGGTTAGGT